>DATNHU010000210.1:0-3885 GCA_035604795.1 Candidatus Limnocylindrales bacterium | reverse complement strand
CGGATAAGTGTTCAGCAAGGCTTGGAGTTGCAGACGCGCCACTTCATATTTGCCGTGCTTGATTTCCTCGGTCGCGCGCTCATAGAGAACTTTGTCAGGTGCCTGCGAATCGCCCGTGTCCGTCGGACTCTTCTTGGCTTTTGATTTTTTTTGGCCGAAGGCCGAAACAGCGATAGTCGCACACAACAAAACCAGCACCACGTTTCGAGCTAATTTCACGGACGGCACCTCAAACCTTTTCCGCCACCGCATCAGTGGCTATTTGCTGTAAACGGCGAACTGCTTCGGCTGGATTGGGTGTTTGGAAAACGGATGTCCCCGCCACCAAAATCTCGGCTCCGGCCCGGACAATCTCGGCGATGTTTTCGGCGGCCACACCGCCGTCCACTTCGATCCGGTAATTGTAGTTGTGGCGTTCGCGTAGCACGCGCAATTGAGCAATCTTCTCCAGAGAGTTAGGAATAAAACGCTGTCCGCCGTATCCTGGATTCACTGACATCACCAGCACTTGCGACACCTGGCCCAGCACTTCGCTCAGCGAAGAAACTGGCGTCGCCGGATTGATCACCACCCCCGTGTTGCAACCGTGCTCGCGCGCCATGTTGAGCGCTCGATCCAAATTGGGCGTTGACTCCTGATGAATGAGCAGTGTATCCGCCCCCGCCTGCGCGAACGCTTCCACATAGCGTTCCGGGTTCTCAATCATCAGATGCACATCGAGCACCAGACGGGTTGCCTTGCGAAGAGATGCCACCACCGGCACACCTATGGTGATATTGGGCACAAAATGGCCGTCCATCACGTCCACGTGAACCATACGGACGCCGGCGCTTTCTACGGCGCGAATGGCGTCTCCCAGACAGGCAAAATCGGCCGCCAGAATGGATGGAGCTATTTCCGTCCGCGGACGCACAATCCCCCCGCGTGGATTTTAGCACAGCGCCTGCCCCGTTTAGGGCTGGAAAATCAATCGTTTCCGTCGTGAATGTCAGGGGGGGCGGGGGCCGCCACCTTGAGCTCGACGTAGCCGTCCAAGGCAACGCGGCTCCCGGGGGAGGGAGACTGGTCCATCACGGTCCCTACGGGCCACTGTGCCGCCGGGACTGGCGTGGACTTGATGTTCTTGACGCCTACCGAGGTAAGTTGCCTCTGCGTCTCGCCTTCGGATAGGCCAATGAAGAAGGGCATGACCACCGCACCCGGTCGAGGGCCCAAAGGCGACAATACATCCACGCGCGGGCTGGTCGCTTGAGTGTTGGGGAGCTGTGCCTGAACCAGGACAGCATCCGGTTGCGAATTGTCCAGATAGGGAGCCGATACTTCTCCGAGTTGTAGGCCAGTCTGCAACACCGCGATTCGCGCGGCCCGCAGGCTGAGCCCTTCGAGCTGCGGAATGGTGACCTTCATAGCCCCGAGGCTAATCACAACATGGGCGTCTTGCGAGGACTTTACTTCGCTGTTGGCCGGAGGTGTCTGCCGAACAACGCTCCCTGCGGGCAGCGCGTCATAAACCCGATCCGCGACTTTCAGCCCCAACCCTCGCTGACGAAGAAGGTTCTGTGCGTCTGCCATGCTCTTGCCCACCAAGTTTGGCATCTGCACTTCGCTGCTGCGTATCGCGATGCGGATGGTGGTGATCGCGCTTAGGAACGCCGCCGCGGCCAGAATAAATACCAATAGGCCAAGATGCAGCAGCCATTCCATTCGCTCGCGGAATTCCATCGATTACAAGTTAGCATGCGGGCTTGCGCGCCCGCAATCAAGGAGAGGGAATGTAGTGCTCCACACTAATTTATACAGTCAGGTTCAGGTTTGAAGTTGTGTGGATTGAAATCTTTCGGTTTTACTTAGACGAGCTCCGTTTACAAATTCCTGCGCGGACACGCGCTTCTTTCCCTCGAGCTGGACGGCTTCCAAACGAAGCCATGTGGATTCGCTGCAAGAAACGAGAACATCCATTTCGTCGTGCGTTCTCATGCAGAATAATGCGCCGGAAGATTTGGTTCCTGCCGGAAGATTCTCAGACGCAGAGATTTGATTCGAGCGGCCCCAAATTCTGCAATGTTGGCCACGGAAAAATGTGTAGGCCCCAGGCCACGGATCGAAACCACGGATGCGGTTGTAGACCTGTTGCGCGGTCAGTGACCAATCCAAAAGCCCGTGCTGTTTCTTCAACAGCGGCGCAGAGGTAGCTTGCGATTTGTCTTGAGGGCGCGCGACGATCTCTCCACGGTCGAGCTGCAGCAGGGAATCGACCACCAAATCCGATCCTTCCACCGACATGCGACGGCTCAACTCCGGTGCGGTTTCGTCCGCGCCGATTTCCATTTCCTTCTGCAGAAGGATTGGCCCGGTATCCATTCCGGCATCCACTTGCATGGTGGTGATGCCGGTCTTCGATTCACCATTCACGATCGCCCAATTGATGGGCGCGGCGCCGCGATACTTGGGGAGCAACGAACCGTGCAGATTGATCCATCCCAGCCGAGGAACGTCGAGCAATGCTTGTGGGATTTTTTGGCCGTAGGCAATAATCACCACGGCGTCAGGATTCAGGCGCTTGAAAAAGTTGAATGCGGATTCGTCGCGGATTTTTTCTGGTTGATAGACGTAAAGTTTCTCGTCGAGGGCGAACTGCTTTACCGGAGAAGCGGAAACATGCCGGCCGCGGCCACGTGGACGGTCGGGCTGGGTAACCACCGCCTCCACCTGGAAGCTGGGTTCCGCGAGCAGCCGCCTCAGAGATGGCAACGCGAATTCCGGCGTGCCGCAGAAAACCAGCCGCATGCTCATTCGCGGGCGGCTACCAGTCGCCGGCCTTTCGCAACTTGCGGATGCGCCGTTTGATCAGGTCGCGCTTGAGCATGCTCAGATGGGTGATAAATAAAGTTCCGCGCAGATGGTCAATCTCATGGCAGAAGGCACGGGCCAAAAGGTTTTCGCCGCGCATCTCAAATTTCTTTCCATAAGCGTCCTGAGCGGTTACGGTCACAAACAGGGGCCGCATCACATTTCCACGATGTCCCGGCAGGGAAAGGCAGCCCTCTTCCTCGCGCTGTTCGCCTTCCGCGTGGATGATTTCCGGATTTGCGATGACGATTTTTGCCTCGGGATTCTTGCCGATGCTGGTATCGATCACCGCCAACTGGATCCCCAGGCCAATCTGGGGGGCCGCCAGGCCCACCCCCGATGCGGCATACATGGAAATGAACATGTCGGCGCAAAGCTGGCGGAGATCCTCATCAAACTTGGCGACCGGGACCGCGGGCCGCTCCAGCACCGGGTCGCCGTATTTCACAATCGGATAAATCTTTACTCCCTTGGGGAGAATTATTTCGGTCGAATCGTCAACCGGTTTGGGTTCTTGCTTTGGACTCATTCGATGAATGCAACCTTTCCATTGGACGATTCGGTGCCGCTCGATAACCAATATCCTGAATTCATTTCTTAAAAGCTATCCAGCTGCTTTTGATACCCTTCAAAATTCCGCTGAGTCTCGCCCAGGGAATCGCCGCCAAATTTCTCAAGAAACGCCTGTGCCAGAACGAATGCCACCATGGCCTCGCCGGCCACTCCACCCGCGGGCACCACACAAACATCAGAGCGTTCATAAGCAGCGCGGATTTCTTTCTTGGTAGCCAGGTCAGCAGTGCCCAGGGGCTTTCGCAAAGTCGAAATCGGTTTCAGATATCCCCTCACCACCACATCCTCGCCATTGGTGATTCCGCCTTCCAACCCGCCCGCGCGGTTGGTCGGGCGCGTAAAACGATGCCGCCCAGTATCGTAGCCTATTTCGTCTTGAACTTCCGCACCATAGCAGGCGGAATTCGTGATTCCGCTGCCAAGCTCCACCACCTTCACCGCTTGAATGGACATGACTGCGCG
>DATNHU010000209.1:0-5176 GCA_035604795.1 Candidatus Limnocylindrales bacterium | reverse complement strand
AGATGGAAGTGCAAAAGAAAGCCCATGGCCGTGAACGGCCGCCGATACTGTCGCCCCCAGGCACAGATACCTCTAGTACGAGCAATGGAGTTCAGCCACACGCTGGCGCCATGGGAAGTGCGCGATGAAAACCCTACTGACCATTACCCGTCGCACGCATTTATCTGAATTGGCCCTCCTCGCGGTGCTTTTCATTTCTATGACGTCCGCAGGCGCCCAGCCCGCGTCTGCCCAAGCCGGCATCGCTTCCAGCAGCCCGGCCTTGACTGCGCAAGCAACAGCGGCTAAGTCGGACCCGGTGCTGCAGGCCATGCTCGCTGAACTTGACCGCTCGAAAGACCAGCTCAAGATGGAGAGCGTCGCGCGCCCGTATTACGTCGAGTATCGAGTGACTGACATAGATGAATTCGACGCCAACGCCGAATTCGGATCGCTGCTGGTCAACCAGCGCGTAAAAGTCCGAGTCCTTCGCGCGGTAGTCCGCATTGGGGACTACAAGCAGGACAGCTATTTTGGCCAGGGACAGGGCGTCGCCGAAACAGCTCCCATTGAGAACGATGTCCTCGCCTTGCGACACGCCCTCTGGCTGGCCACCGATAGCGCCTACAAGGCAGCCGGCGAAGCGCTTGCCGCCAAGCAGGCAATGATGAAGGAAATCACGCCCGACCAAACGGTGAACGATTTCGCCCAGGCAGAGCCGCTTGTGGCCGTCGAGCCCCTCGCTAAACTCCAATTTGACGAAGGCCGCACCACTCAAATGCTGGAAGCCGCAACGGCGCTCTATCGGCAGGATCCCGAAATCCAGGTCTTGTCCGCATCCGCGCGCTTCACCGTATTCAACGAGTACTACGTCAACACAGAAGGCACCATCACTCGGCGGGGCCAAACACTTTATGCCACAAGCGTGGCGGGCAGCACCCAAGCCGCCGACGGGATGAGGCTTGACCGCTCGCCTGCCGAATTGGTCGCTACACCGGAAGAGCTTCCGACGGAAGCCAAATTTGTGGCCGAAGCGCAAAAAGTCATGGATACCCTCAAGGCGCTGCGGGAAGCTCCCGTTGTGGATGAAGAATATCGCGGGCCTGTACTGCTCTCTCCTGATGCTGCCAGCGATGTGCTCGCAACTCTTATTGGAGATAACGCTGCGGGACGCAAACCTGCGCCGGGACGCAATGGGCGCACCGTAGGTGCGTTCGCTTCAGGGTTCAAGAGCAGGGTCTTGCCGCAATTCATTTCCATTGTGGACGACCCCACCAAGCCTTCCTTCCAAGGGCATAGCCTGACCGGCAGTTATACATTTGACGATGATGGTGTTCGCGTAACTCCCGTCACGGTGATTGATAAGGGCCAGCTCGTGAATTTCCTGGTCGGACGCCAGCCCATCCAGGATTTTCCTGCTTCCAATGGTCACGACCGCGCCCCGGTGGGGTCGCCACCCCAACCGCACTACGGCGTGCTCACGTTGCAACCATCGGAAAGTTCTTCACCCGAGGAGTTGAGAAAGCGTCTGATCCAAATGTGCCACGACCAGGGCAAGCCTTATGGATATCGGGTGGAGACGCTCAGTGGCAATGGCCTTACATCTCCACGGCTGCTTTATCGTGTATGGGCCAATGACGGCCACGAAGAACTTGTCCGCGGCTCATTGCTGAATGAGCTTGACGTGCGAGGATTGCGCAACGATTTGATCGCTGTGGGCAACGATCCCTTCGTCAGCAACCGTTCCGGCAATATCCAGGGTACGGTAATCAGCCCCTCCATGCTTTTCGACGAGCTCGAAATTCGCCGCGATGACCGCGCCAAGGGAAAGCTCCCGGAATACACCGCGCCACCGATATCTGCTTCCGCGCACCAATAGTGGTTTGGTTCCGGATTCGGAGATTGAATCTGTAGCCTGTCTCGCTTTGCGGGGACGGCGGCTTTGACTCGTTGTCCTCTCCCAGATTGGCCATTCCTCGAGCCCCGTTTCCATACTCACGGAAACATGTCGATGCGGTTAGAATGTCTCCGTGCCATCCGCCGCACCAAGCCTGCGAATTGTTTCTCTGGCTCCCAGCGCCACTTCAATCCTCGTTGCGCTGGGTGCGCGAAAGCATCTGGTCGGCGTTTCCAAGTGGTGCCCGGACGTGGCCCCGGAAGTCGAAGACTTGCCTCGTGTCGGCGATTGCTGGTCGCTGGACGCGGCAAGCGTTCTGCGCCTTCGCCCCACCCTTGTAATCGGCGCCATGCCCTACAAAGCTGAAACAGTTGGCAAGTTGCTCGAGCAACCGCTCACGTTTTTGGCCATGAATCCTCGGACCCTCGCCGATGTTGAATCCGACATTCATTTGCTCGGCGTTATCGCAGGCCGTGCTGCCGCGGCGCGCCGGCTGGTGTCAAGAATGCGTGCGGACTTCAAAGCCATCCGCAGTCGCGCGAAATCGGCAAAAACAAAAACGGACATAAGAGTTTACTGTGAGGCCTGGCCGAATCCGCGCATATCATCGCCTCCGTGGGTCGCCGAGCTTGTTGAGATTGTCGGTGGAAAGATGGTTCTGCCGGCAGGTAAGCGCGTTTCGGACGCCGAAGTCGCCGTGACGCAACCAGAGGTCATCATCCTCGCCTGGGCCGCTACTGGGAGCAAATCTGACCCGCAACAAACTTATGAGGTTGCCGCCTTCCACGACATCCCCGCCGTAAAGAATCGCCGCGTCTATTCGATCCGCGACGAATTATTGAACACACCCGGTCCCCCTCTTGTCGAAGGCGCAAGGCAACTGCTCCACTTGATTCATCCGCACCGGATGAAATCAATTTCCCGGGCGCCCATTTCCAAACAGCGATGATCACTGTTGTCGCGGCGATCATCGAGCGCGATTCGCGGATATTGATTTGCCAACGCCACCGCGACTTGCGGTTTCCCTTGAAGTGGGAATTCCCCGGCGGAAAAGTGGAGCCGGGCGAATCTCTCCAAACCGCCCTCGCTCGTGAATTGAAAGAAGAATTGGGAGTGGACGCCGTTGTCGGCCGCGAGATTTATCGAACCAGCTACCTATATCCAGGCCGCCCAGAACCAATCCAATTGGTATTTTTTCTGACTAAAATTGGCGAAATCCAAGTCGGCCAAAGCCCTATCGATGCGCGCCCGCAAAATATCCTGACTACATCCCTCATTGACAAGGCATTTGAACAGGTGAAGTGGGTCTCCTCAGCAGATTTGGTCAACTATGATTTTCTCGAAGCAAACGCCCGATTGATTGCTGGGCTAGCAAATGGCTCCCTGTTTTCGGGAAATGAGGAATGAAATTCAAATTGTCGCGGCGATTTATGTCAGCGATCTCCCGCCATCCACGACCAGCACCTGTCCGGTTATGAAGTCCGACTCGATGAGGAACGCGACCGCCTCGGCGATATCGCTTCCCTTCCCGGTGCGCCCAAGCGGCGCACGCCGAATGTAGTCGGCTTCCAACTCGGCGGCATCGCCGTCGAATGTGATTGTTCCCGGCGCCACCGCATTGACAGTTATCTCCGGCGCCAGCGCCCGCGCCATGCAGCGTGTCAGCATGATCACTCCCGCTTTGGAAACGCAGTAATGTGTATATCCCGGCCAGGCAAGGATTCCTCCGAGTGACGCCAGATTGACGATCCGCCCACGACCGCTGCGCTTCAACAGGGGCGCAGCCGTCTGCGCGCAGAGAAACTGCGAAGTCAAATTCGTGGCCAGAATGCCGTTCCACCGCTCGTCGCTGATCTCGCTGAATGGAACATTTTCAAATCTCCCGGTGTTGTTGACCAGCACATCCAGCCCTCCGAAAAGTTTTTCGGTCTCGGCAACTAGTCGCTCGACCTCGGTGCGCCGCGAAACGTCCGCTTGAACTGCAGCCGCACGGCGCCCCATTTTTCCAATTTGCGCCGCCACCTGCTCCGCCTCGTTTTTCGAGCTGCGATAGTTCACCATCACATCCGCGCCTCGTTCCGCCAGCTCCAGTGCAATGCTCCGCCCAATCCGTTTCGCCGCCCCGGTCACCAGTGCCACCCGCCCAGCCAGTTTCTGCTCCGCCACGCTTCCTCCCTATCCATTCACGTCCGCCATGCTACGCCCACGGCTCATCAGGTCACAAATCTTCTGCGCCCCTCTCCATCCTGATAGAATCGCTCCCCTGTACAGGCTCATTAAAATCGAGGAGAAGCCATGAAACTCGACCTGCTGGCCATCGCCGCGCATCCCGATGACGTGGAGCTCACCTGCGGCGGCACGCTTATCAAAATGGCCGATCGCGGTTACAAGACCGGCATCCTCGACCTCACAGAGGGTGAAATGGGCTCCCGCGGCACGGTCGAATCTCGCCGCCGTGAGGCCAAAGTTGCCGCGCGAATTCTGGGTGTCGCCTTGCGCGAGAACGCAGGTCTCCCCGACTCTGCTCTGGCAATTTCTCGTGACCAGAAACTTGTCATCGCCCAGCACATTCGCCGCTTGCGCCCGCACACCGTCATCCTGCCTTACTGGAAGGGCCGCCACCCGGACCACTACACCGCGGTCCGTTTGGGCTACGAAGCTTGTTTCCTGGCCGGATTAAAGAAGCTGCCCATTTCCGGCGAACCCTTTCGCCCCTTCAAAGTTCTCTTCACAACGTTTGACTTCCCAATGCGTCCAAGTTTCATCGTGGACATTTCTCGCGAATTCCCACGTCGCCAGCGCGCCGCATTGGCATTTCGCTCGCAATTCCGCCCGCCTCGCCGCGAGGTCCGCGCCCTGGCGAAGGTCCACCTGCCCCTGGATGAGCTTGACCGCCGCGTGCAAGTCGCCGCCGCCTACTATGGCCAAATGATAGGAGTGAGTTACGGTGAGGCTTTCCGGGTGCGTGAAATGATGCAAGTGGATGATGTGGTCAAAATGCCGGTGCGTTCGATTTAGCGCCTATCGCAAATCGGCCAAACCCTGAGTTCGTGTCATCAGTTCGTATCAAGGGTCTGCGCCGGGGAATATCCTGGAAGCGTCAACCCTCTCCCCGCGTGCGACACTTTGACGCGTACCGGCTGCGCCTTGTCATCCTCCGTGGAACGCAGTATGGCAATGGTGCCCAGTGCTTCGTTGTAAAGCCGGGTGACCAAGAAGCTCTTCCCCGTTTTGTCATGCTTCCAGACTTGTCCGACTTGTAGTTTCCGGTCGCTCATCGTCCTTTTGATTATCGAATCT
>DATNHU010000208.1:0-2568 GCA_035604795.1 Candidatus Limnocylindrales bacterium | reverse complement strand
AAGCGCGCCGTTTATGCCTATTACGGCGGCCACTACGATCGCGATCCAAGAAAGTACTACATGAAAGCCGTGCTGACCTACGCCAACGAAATTCGCAACTATCTGAAAGAGCACCCCGTGGAGAACGCCAACATGTAACAGTGGAGTCGACCCTCATTCGCATGGATATTTTGTAAGGGCATCAAGCGCTAACCTAACGGCGAAAGCGCCGCCCGGCTCGGGCGGGCTGCGAAAAGGGACTCAGGGTTGGGTTCGCCAGCTTTGCGGGAATTCGACGTACGAGGAATCGAGCGCGTCAATGGATGGGCATCCGAGGAGTCTGAGGGTTCTTTCCACGTCGGCGCGAAGAATTTCCAACGCGCGCATGATTCCGGGGTATCCCGCGGCGGCCATTCCGTAAGCGTAGGCGCGCCCGACCAGGACAGCGCGCGCACCCAAACAGATCGCTTTCACGATGTCGCTGCCTCGTCGGATGCCGCCATCCATCATAACTTCCGTGCGGCCGTTCACTGCCGCGACCACTTCAGGAAGTGCGCGGATTGTCGCGGAAACGGAATCGAGCTGGCGGCCACCGTGATTGGAGACAACGATTGCGGCGGCGCCTTCATCCACGGCGCGCCTCGCGTCTTCTGCTGTCAGAATTCCCTTTATAACGATGTGGCCCGGCCAAACCTTTCGGATCCAATTCAGGTCTTCCCAGGTGACGGCTGCTTTGGCCAAAGCCGCAGCGACATCAATCAGCACCATAGGCCCTTCGCCCGGCACGACGATGTTTTCGAGCTTGGGCGTGCCTCCATCGGCGAGGAAACCCGCGAGCCAGCGGGGATGAGCAAGAATTTCGGGAAGGTAGGGAAACTTCGCAAATATCGAGCTACCGAGAAGTTCCTTCATTCCATTACGGAGATCGCGCTCGCGCATGCCGGCCACGGCGGTGTCAACAGTGATGACCAGCGCGGAAAATCCTGCGCGGCGGGCGCGTTCAATGCCGGCCTCGCCAGCGGCGCGCCCTCCCAAAAGATATAACTGATACCAAGCGGGGCCGGTCGTCGCGGCTTTGACGTCTTCCAATTTATAGCCGGACATTGTGGAGAGGATGTAGCCTGCGCCATTTTCGCCTGCGGCCCGAGCCGCCGCGACCTCGCCGCCGGGGTGCATCATGCGGCTGTAACCGATAGGGGCCAGCAGCCCGGGAAACAAGAGATCCTGACCGAGTACTCGCACCCCGAGATTACATTCTTTGAAGGCCACAGCGTTGCGGGGGCGGAAAATAATGTCATTGAAAGCGCGGGGATTCTCTCGCAGCGTAACTTCGTCTTCCGCGCCTCCGTCCAGGTAGTCAAAGACGGCGCGCGGCAGGCGGCGCTGAGCGAGTCGGCGCAGGTCTGCGATATTCACAACTCGAGGAGGCGCGAGAGCCCTGAGGATGGGAGCCATGGCGGGTACTATATGCAGGGAAGGCGCATTGCATCAATGGCTGAGTACCTCGACTTTGGCCGTAATCTCGATGAGCCTACTTGATCTTGAATGTCCCGTCGCACCAATCCGCGGAGGGAGGCGATTCCCATGATTGCAGGAATGCGAATTTACAAGACATGATTGGGCTCTCGCCCGAAATTCTTCGAGATATTTCGCCGCAAGTAAATCCCGGTTCACGCCGAAATCGGAATGAAAATACCGGGACCGTTGCTCTTCGAAAAGAATCCCGACCCATTCTTGCTGATGCACAGTCTTTCAAATCTCGAGTAGCGCTAGCCTAATCAGCACTGGGTTTGGGTTGCTCTTGCAGGTTCCTTACCCCACCCGGTGCCTTGCTACCGTTTTGGCATGGCGGACGAACGTGCCCGGAAAAACTCAGTCAAGGTATAGCCGGCAGGTAACAGCATCGTCCAATAGATTGGGTAAACGTAACGCGGATCGCCTGGCACGAGATAGTAGATCACAGGATAAAGGACCCAAGTTACACCGATCAGCAAGCCGATGGTCCGGCGCGATCGCCACAAGAGTGCAAGTCCGACGAATGCCAGCGGAGTAATGCACCAGACCATGGGCATCTCCCATCTTCGTTGAAGGGTCGGAAACCAAAATTGTCGGACTCGCTGAATTGTCAGCCTGGCGAAGGTTTTTCTATTCTCCTGAATCCAATTCAGAGCTTCATGCAAACTTGCTTGATCAAATCTATATTCGCCCATAGAGGCCACCCGCTTCGCAACCGATGGATTGGAATTTGGATGTAGTGAGTGATGACACCCTGACGCGATGTTTTGTGCGAGCGTCGCACCGGCACAAGGATTGTTACCGAGGGCGAGTTCCAGCCCGAGGTTGTCGCGCACAAAAATGAATGCGCCGAACCGCACGTAGTTCCGCGCAATCCAGGGAGCGACCACGAGCATCGCAACTCCAAATAGGACCGCCAGACTCTTGAGAGGATCGCGGCCTTTTTGAGCGCGCGCGACAATGATCAGGGGCCACGCGAAAAGCAACAGAACTGCCACCGGATTCGTGAGTACGATAACCCCCCAAATTGCTCCGAGCAGCGCTGCTCCGCTTACGGTCATCCAAGTGGAAGTG
>DATNHU010000207.1:0-7472 GCA_035604795.1 Candidatus Limnocylindrales bacterium | reverse complement strand
CACCGCCGCTGGCCATGAGGCAGATGACCAATTGGAGCCAGAAGCTCAACTGGTTGAGCAGTGCCTTCGGGGCAACGGTGCGGCCTGGGAGGAGCTTGTGCGGCTGCATACCCGCCGCATATTCAACCTCTGCTACCGCTTCACCAGCCACAGGCAGGAAGCGGAAGACCTTTCACAGGAGGTTTTCTTGAGGGTTTATCGCACGCTCGGGAGCTACCGCTCAACCTACGGCGCCTTTGGCACCTGGGTCACCAGCGTGACGCGCAATCTGCTGATTGACCATTACCGTCGCACGCGCCGGGACCGTCTGACCGATTCGATGGAAGATGTGATGGCTAAGGTCGAGGACAAGGAATCGTCCACACGCCGCCCGGATCATTCAGCGGCGGTCGCGGAGTTGGGCGGGCATTTGCAGAAAGCGCTCGCAAAACTTTCGCCGGATTTGCGCGAAGCCGTTATCCTGCGGGATCTGGAGGGGCTGGATTACAACGAAATCCAGCGGGTTTTGGAAGTGCCGGAAGGCACAGTGAAATCGCGCATTAACCGTGGACGAATTGAATTGGCGCGTATCCTAGACCAGATGGGAGTGAGGCCAAATTGAATTTTGGGGTTAGACAAATCAAATTGGAAATTGTGATTGGGAGTTGGAAGCCATGAATTGGGACTGCGAACAAATTGAGGAGCGATTGAGCGATTACCTGGACGGCGCACTTCCGCCGAAGGAAGCCGCCGGGTACAAAGCTCACGCGGATGGCTGCGCGCGGTGTACCCAACTGGTGGCAAGTGTGCGCGGTCTAGTCGGCGCGCTCCGTGCGATGGAGCCTGTAGCACCGCCTTTGCGGCTGGTGCCTACCATTCTTGACAAGACCATCGGGCCGCGAACAGAACCCTTTGGCTGGCGGGCGTGGTTTGGTTGGACTCGCATCCTCTGGCAGCCGCGTTTCGCGTTTGGCGCGCTCACTATCCTGATTACCGGCGCCGTGCTTTCGCAAGCGCTGGGCATTGAATGGCGCACGCCAACCGTCGCGGACCTCAATCCAGTTCATATCTATCGCGCGGCCGATCAAGGAATTCATAGGATTTACGCACGCGGAGCGAAGTTCTTTGGAGACCTGCGCGTTGTATATGAAATTGAATCACGGCTGAACCCGGCGCCCGACCAGGAGCCCGATCAACAAAAGCCGGCCCCTGCGCCACCATCCGGACCCGGACGCACCGAAGGCCCGACCAGCGGCCCGAATAATTTGAATCGCGCGGAAACTTCCACCAAATACGTGACCCGTTTCGCCTGCATTGTGTTGACGGCGCCGGGGAGGAGAATGCCATGAAGTGCGCTGTCCATCCTGAACTGGATGCCGTTGGTTATTGTCGAAACTGCGGAAAGGCGCTTTGCGCCGGATGCTCACGGGAGGTCCGCGGCATGATCTACTGCGAATCCTGCCTGGCGGATATGGTCACTCATCCCCGTAACCTACAGCAGGGCGGCGGCAGCCCTGCATTGGCAACGTGTTGTGGATTTATTCCCGGGTTGGGCGCCGTTTACAACGGCGAGTACATGAAGGCGATTATCCAAGTTTGCGTGTTTGTGGGATTCATTCTCGTGCTTCAGGGCTCGCACTCGGATCTGGTGGACACAGTTTTTGGCATTTCACTCGCGGCTTTCATCCTTTACATGCCCGTGGATGCCAATCGCACGGCCAAAGCTCGTCTTATGGGACAAAACCCACCGGAATGGTTCGGTGACGCATTTGGCGGAAGAAACATCGGACCTTTCATCCTGATAGGGATCGGCGTGCTATTCCTGATGCACAATTTCGATGTTCTTGATCTCGACAGATTGTTTGAGAAATGGTGGCCGCTGATTTTTATCGCCGCAGGCGCATTTCTGGTCTGGCGGCGCGCGAATACTCAAAGTAAGTAGGAGGGATGGCCATGTCTATTCGTTGCCGATGTCAGCGTTGCACAATTCGAGGCCTTATGGGCCCAGCCGTGCTGATCACCATCGGCGTGCTTTTTCTAATCGGCCAAAATAATTGGGAGTATGGCTTTCATCACACGTGGCCGGTGATTCTGTTGGTGGTTGGCGCCGTAAAGCTCGCGGAATCGCTTGCCTCCACAGAAGGCCACGGCACGCTGCCCGGCCCGGGCGGAATGCCGCCAGGTCCGGGGCCGCAACAAGGCCCGGGTGTGGGATCGGGACAACCCCCGCAGCAAAGCTGAGGGTCGGAGAACATTGATGGCAAACGGACAGGTTTATCCACGGCGACGCTCAATATTCAGCGGATTGCTGCTGGTTCTGCTCGGCCTCCTATTCCTGGTGCACAATTTTAGGGGATCGTCTCGCATCTGGTTCCTCCTGGAACACTGGTGGCCTCTCGTATTTATCCTTTGGGGGGTCGCAAAACTGTACGACCATTTCATGGCCCAACGAACCGGTGAAGCGGCGCCCCCCACGGTTTCGGCTGGAGAGGTGCTTCTTGTCCTGCTCTTGCTCGGAGTCGTCGGCAGCATGGGAATCTATGACTATGGAATGAACCACCGGGGCTTCGGAGGAATCGATTTCCCTGGCGAAGATTCCTATTCGTTCTCGGAAAGTGTTCCGGACCGGTCGATTCCGGCCAACTCGCGAATCTCTATCCGCACCAATCGAGGGAATATCACGGTGCATGCCGAAGACGCAGCACAGCTTCAGGTCACGGCTCGCAAGACAGCTCATGGCTTCAGCCAGGACGAAGCGCAAACGCGAGCGGGTAGCGTCCATCTGGCGGTGACACCCACGGATGGGGGATTCATCATCGAGCCTCAAGGTCAGAACGAAGTTGGCGGCTCGCTGGAAGTCGAAATGGATGTGCATGTCCCCAAAGGCGTGACGCTTGACGCCTCCACGGATCACGGCAGCATTCAAATCACCGGAGTCAACGGGAGTATTACCAGTGAAGCGCGAAGCGGCGACACGGAAATCCGCCAGGCAGGTGGTGACGTGAGCGTGGATTCCCACTCGGGAGATGTCCGCGTTATCGGCGCGGCCGGCAACGTGAAAATATCGGGACGGGGCACGCAGGTGGAGATTTCCGACGTGAAAGGCTCGGCAACCCTGGACGGAGAATTCTATGGGCCGATCCGAATGTCGCGTGTGGATAAGGGCATTCACTTTATTTCGGCGCGGTCTGATTTGACGGTCAGCCAATTAGGCGGCCGCATGGAAACCACTGGCGCGGGAGATATGGGAGTTTACGATTCCACTGGAAATCTTACTCTGAGCACCAGCAAACGCGACCTGACTCTCGACAATATAACCGGAAGAATCCACGTGGATAACCGCAGCGGAAATATCACTGTGCGATTTCCGCAGCCGCCGCGCGAGCCGATCGAACTGGCCACACAAAGCGGCGACATTGATATCACTATGCCGTCGAAATCGGCATTCGATGTCAGTGGGCGGGCGGATCATGGCGAGATAAGCTCAGATTTCTCCGACTCCGGGTTAAGGACGGAGAGCCGCAGTGGCAACGCGACGATTGAAGGTATTTTCGGCTCGAATGGCCCGAAGATCCAACTTCACACTACCTACGGCACCATTCGGTTGCGCAGGGGCCAGTAGCGCGGACAAGAGATCGGACCTTTCAGCGCTCGACCACTTTTTCTAAAGCCTCAAAAAACCCGGGAAACGACACCGCCGCGGATTCGCTGCCACGAATTGTTGATTTTCCCTCGGCCCCCAGCGCCGCGACGGCAAACGCCATTGCAATGCGGTGATCGCCTGCCGGGTCGATCTCCGCGCCGTGAAGTTTTCCGGCGGATTTTCCACCGACTCTCAAGCCGTCGGGCCGCTCTTCCACTTGAGCGCCCATGCGCCGCAGATTTTCCGCCACGACCGCGATGCGGTCGCTTTCCTTCACGCGCAGCTCGCGCGCGTCGCGGATTTCCACGCCCCTCTCTGTGTAAGGCCCAAGCGCGGCCAGCATCGGCAGCTCATCAATCAGCTGGGCGACTTGATCGCCCTCGATGACGCCTCCTTCGAGAAGCGAGTGGCGGATGGCGATGTCTCCAACCAACTCCCCCGCGACTTCTCGGACCGAAAGCAGAGAAATCGTTGCCCCCCACCCAGCCAGCACATCGAGGACGGCCGCACGGGTCGGGTTGACTCCGGCATCGTGCAAGACCAGATTGGAGTCCGGCAGGATCAGCGCCGCCGCGAGGAAGAAGACGCCCGAGGAAAGGTCCCCGGGCACAACCAGATTTCGCGGACGAAGTTCTGTGCCGCCGCGGACGCGGATTGTTCGATTGGAATATTCCACGCGCACGCCGAATTCTTCAAGCGCAAGCTCGGTGTGGTCGCGCGTGCGGATCGGTTCGGCAACAGAGGTTGTCCCTTCCGCGAACAATCCAGCCAGCAGAATGGCCGACTTCACTTGCGCGCTCGGAACCGGGAGCGCGTAGTCAATTCCGTGGAGCCGCTGCCCATGGATTTTCAATGGAGCGACGCCTCCGTCTCGCGCGGCTATCTCCGCTCCCATCAGTTTCAATGGCTCAATGACCCGCCCCATGGGCCGGCGGCGCAGCGAAGCATCGCCTGTAATTGTCGAATCAAAAGCTTGCCCTGCCAGGATGCCCGCGAGCATGCGCATCGTCGTTCCGGAATTTTGCGCGTCCAGTTCGCGGCGCGAGCGCTTTAGCCTGTTCAAATCCGCGCCACAAATTCGCACACCCGCCTTGGAGATTTCGATGCGTATACCCAGGCGCTTCAGACAGTCGAGAGTGCTTTGGCAATCGGCCGCGGGCGAAAAATTGTCAATCTTGCTGACGCCATTGGCCAAAGCCGCGAGCAACGCATAGCGGTGCGATATGGATTTGTCGCCGGGCAGCACCACAGGCCCCGAAGCCGTGCGCGCCGGAACAATAATTTTTCTGGCCACGCAGCGATTCTAGCATGAGGGCTAAACGCTCTTGCCGATTGACGCAACCACCGGGCGCAATCAGGCTTCTAACGTAGCGGGGAATAAGTGGGCGTGCCGTCAACGAATGGCGACACCAGGATAGGCATCGAAATATTGCCCTCCGAAAAAGCGTAATATATATGGGAGGACAGTGGACGGGATTTCCGCTCTGATTGAGTTCATGAAAATGCGACTATCAAGGCGCTCTGCCATAAATGCCTTTGGAAAATTCTTTGTGATCGCGTTCGCCATGCTGAGCCAATCTGCGTTCCCATACGCTGCCCATGCGCAGCAATCACCTCCAAATACACAATCCTCCGCATCCTCGAATTCGCAAATTCAGTCCGGTCAGCAAAACGCGCCGGGAATGGCGGATATGCCCGGCATGAGCCACGGCCAGATGAGCACCGACCAGATGGCCAACGAACAAATGTCGCACGCGCATCATCATATGGGCGCGCACATGCACATGACCGCGGCGCGCCCCGCGACTCCTGAAGATTGGGCTCGAGCAGAAAAAGTGGCGGACGAATTGCGCGTCTCTATGGAGAAATACAGGGACTACCGCGCGGCGCTGGATGATGGTTTTCAGATTTTCATGCCCAATCTGCCCCAGCCGATGTACCACTTCACGAATCCAAAGAATGCATTCCTGGAAGCCTTTACTTTTGATCCTGGCCGTCCCACTTCTCTGCTCTATAAGAAAACCTCCAGCGGTTATGAGCTGATCGGCGCCATGTACACCATGTCCAAGCTTGCCACGGAAGAGCAGTTGAATGAGCGCGTGCCCCTGAGCGTGGCGCAATGGCACCTGCACACAAACCTGTGCATGCCAAAGCAAGCCAGAAACGCGGATTTCACGCAGTTCGGGCTTAACGGCTCCATCGCCAGCAAGGACGCGTGCGATGCCGCCGGCGGACGCTTTTACCCCATTATTTTCGGATGGATGGTCCACGTCTATCCGTATGAGGCCACGCGCGAAAAAATGTTTGAGCAGTAACAACGGCGAAACTGTCCGGGCGTTCCATTGCCTACCCCGGACGTAGTCAGTATCATTAAAGCTATGAGTAAGCCCAAAGCCAGCCCTCCCAGGTTCAACCGCGCGCCTTTGCGCGGCGCATTGCTTTGCGTATTGGGACTCGCCGCGGCGGCTGCATTCGCGGCGCCCGCTGACGCTCCTGAGATTATGCCCGTCGCCCAGGTCAAAGCCGGGATGAAGGGCGTGGTGTATACAATTTTCAGCGGCGACACGATTGACAAAGTGGATCTCGTAGTTCTGGGCGTACTCCCGGACCTGATTGGCCCCCAGCAGCCCATCATTCTCGTCCAGCTTCTTGGGGACAAGGTTGAACATACCGGGGTGGTGGCGGGGATGAGCGGCAGCCCAGTTTTTATCGATGGCAAACTGGTCGGAGCCCTCTCGCTCAAGTTCGGATCATTCTCAAAGGATCCGCTCGCCGGAGTGACGCCCTTCCAAAACATGCTGGAGGTCACGCCCGTTCCCGCGCGCGCCACTTCAACGGCCACCGCCTGGGGGACTCCTGATTCAAATTCGGTTTCGCCGCCGCGCTATGAATTACCTAATAGCGTGTTGTCTTCCAATATTTGGCCCAAATCCGACACTCAAATGTTCACGGGCGGCGCTTATCTGACTCCCATCGAAACGCCGCTCGTTTTCTCTGGAATTAATCCAGGAGTGCTATCGCACTTTGCCCCCGAGCTCGCCGGCTACGGCTTGGTGGCTGTACAAGGCGGCGCGGGCGAGCCTCAGCCGGATGACGCCAACCTGGTTCCCGGCGATATGGTCAGCGTAGTTTTTGTAAAGGGGGACATGACTGCTGGCGCATCCTGTACGGTCACGGCGATCACGGCGGATCGCGTTTATGCTTGCGGCCACCCGATCTTTGGATTTGGCGATGTGCAGTTCCCCATGGCTCGTGCGCGCGTGGTCACTACGCTCTCCTCCAGTGCGGACTCAACGAAAATCGTAACCACCGGCGGGACCATCGGCACGCTCAGCGAAGATCGTCTGACCGCCATCATGGGCACGCTCGATAAAGGGCCCAAGATGATTCCCATGGATTTGCGCCTCATCACCAAGGCTGGCGAACGAAATTTCCATTTCAGTCTCGCCGACAATCCCAAAATTACTCCGCTGCTTGTAAACATCGTGGCCATGAATGGCCTGACATCGAACACCACCTACAGCGAGGGAACCACGTTACGGCTTTCCGGCGAAATTGAAATCGCCGGACATTCGCCGGTTCAATTGGAAAACATGTTCGCGCCAACCGACAGCGCAGTGCCCGACGCAGCCTTCGTTGTTTTCTCGGTGCAAAACCTGTTTGCACGCATTTTCACAAACCCTTACGAAGTGCCCAAGGTAGCGCACATTCGTCTGAATCTGGAAAGCCTTCCCGAGCGGCGCTTCACCACGATCGAAGGCGCCTGGACCGATACCGCCGAGGCGGTACCCGGTCAAACCATTCAAGTCAAGATTCTGTTGCGTCCCTATCGCGGTGCGCCCGAGCTCAA
>DATNHU010000206.1:0-9727 GCA_035604795.1 Candidatus Limnocylindrales bacterium | reverse complement strand
TCATCCAGCACCACGGTTCCGCCGTACGACAACTCAAAGCGCCCGAGCTTGCGCTCCACAGCGCCCGTGAACGCGCCGCGCTCATGCCCGAACAATTCCGATTCCACAAGTTCCTGAGGCAGGCTGGCGCAATCAATTTTCAGGAAAGGCGCGTCATGGCGTGGCCCCAATTCATGGATCAGCCGCGCCAAGTGATCTTTGCCGGTTCCACTCTCCCCGGTAATCAGAAGAGTGGTCGCGGTGGGCGCAACTTTGTGCGCCAGTTCCAACACGCGATGCGAGGCGGGGTCATTCGCGATGAAGGCCATCGGCGTCGCGGGAGAGATTGGATCGGGTGTCATGCTTCGGCGGATCCTTCGGAAATGTCCGTGGCACCGGGTCGGGAGGCTGCTCCGGCGGACGGACCTTCCGGCCCGGGGTCGGGAATTGAGATTCGCCGGGCCGCGCGCCACAACCGCTCCAGATCATAAAACAGACGGGCGCGCTCGGTGAAAACGTGCACCAGGAAGCCGCCGTAATCGAGAAGAACCCACTCGGATTCGCCCCGGCCTTCGCGGTGCTGCAAGTGCAGGCCCAGGCGGCCCAGTTGCTCCTCAATTTCGTCGGCGATGGCGGCCACCTGCCGCGTGCTGAATCCGGTGCATACAATGAACCATCCGGTGAATGCGCCCAGCCCGGTCAGATCGAGCAGCGTGACATTTCCCGCTTTCTTGTTGTGCGCGGCCTCGACGGCGCAACGCAGCTCAGGACGAAGGGTCTCCATGCTCACCGGTACAGTGCCTGCTTCTGAATGTATTCCTCGATGCGCGGCGGCACAAGCCCGCTGATGGACTCCCCGTGCCGTATGTGCCGACGTATTTCCGTCGCGGACACGGGGCTTGAAACCGTGGTTAGCGGGTACACGGTGGTCCGCCGCAAGGCGATTGCCTCGGGATCCACCGGCGCGGGATAGGCGCCGTGGCGCCCAACGACGCTTGGGGGAATCACCAGGCGTAGCGCATCCATCCGGAAACCCGGCCGGTTGGCAACGATGAAATCACACAGCCCCAAGAGTGTTTCGTAATCCTTCCAGGTGGCGATGCCCAGGAATTGGTCCGCACCCAAAATAAAATATAAATGTTCGTGCGCGTGCAACACGTGCTTGAAGTGCCGGACCGTGTCCACGGAGTAGGAAATCCGGTGGCCACTCAGGTCTTCGCCTGCTTCCGCGAGTGAGGGCACAAAATCGGAGTGCTCCGCGCAGGCCAGGGTCACCATCGCGAACCGGTGGGCGAACGCCGCCAACTTGCGCCGCTGTTTGTGCGGGGGCATTCCGGAGGGAATGAAGTAAACGCGGTCGAGTCCAAACCTTTTCACGGCAGCGCGAGCCACAGCCAGATGCCCGGAATGGATCGGATCAAACGATCCGCCAAACAAAGCCACTGCCTTTCGCGATTTCGCGCGGATGTGAATCATACGATGGCCTGGACTCCGAGTCCCGGGGAGCACTCAGGTCTCGCTCTCTTTGGGCGCTGCCGCGTGGGCCGCGGCATCGTGCGCGTTCTCACCGGTCTCCAAAGGCGGATCCTCGCTCTTCGAGTGCAGCGACTCGCGGGGAATCCTTTCCAGCGCATCCGCCATGGCCAACACCAGCTCCTTGATTCCTTCGCCGGTTGGCGATGAAACCGCGTGAAATTCCAGCCCGCGCTCCCCGCAAAACTTGCGCAATTCCTCCAGCCGCGCGTGGTCCGTGGTCATGTCCAGCTTGGTGGCTACGACGATCATCGGCTTTGCACCAAGCTCCGGGCTGAAGGCAGTCAGCTCGCCAAGGATAATTTCGTAATCGCGGACGGGGTCGCGCGTCGAAGCATCGCTGGTATCAATCAAGTGCGCCAGCAGCCGCGTGCGCTCAATGTGCCGCAGAAAGCGGGTGCCCAGTCCTACGCCGCGATGCGCGCCCTCAATTAATCCCGGTAAATCCGCCACTACAAAGGTCCGCAACTGCTCCAACTCGCTGGCGTTGTGCGGCTGGCCCTCGGCGGAAACCACGCCCAACGCCGGCTCCAGCGTCGTGAATGGATAATCCGCGATCTTTGGACGCGCCGCGGAAATCCTGGAAATCAATGTGGACTTCCCTGCGTTTGGAAATCCTACCAACCCGACATCGGCCAGCAATTTCAATGTCAACCGCAGTTCGCGTTCCTGCCCCGGCTCGCCCGGCTCCGATTCTCGCGGCGCCTGGTGCCAGGGCTTGGCGAAATGCTGATTGCCCCGGCCGCCCTTGCCGCCGTAGGCCAAGAGCACGCGCTCGCCCGCCGCGGTGAAATCCGCCAGACGCTCGCCGGTGATTTCATCAATGACGATCGTGCCGATGGGAACCTGAAGCACCATGTCTCCGCCGGAAGCTCCGGTGCAATTCGATCCCTCTCCGTGCCTTCCGCGATCCGCACGGAACAATCGGTTATACCGGTACCGCAGAAGGGTATTTTCATGGAGCGAAGACTCCAGCCAGATACTTCCGCCGTGCCCGCCGTCGCCGCCCGAAGGCCCGCCGCGCGGAACATACTTCTCCCGCCGGAATGCGACGCAGCCATTTCCTCCGCCGCCCGCTTTCACCGAGATTCGCGCTTCGTCAACAAACATGCTGGCTCAATTCAGTGAATACTCAATCTAAAGACGCCGCAACCCGGGCGATGTCCCCAGAAAACACAAAGGCGGCCCCGAAATTACGAGACCGCCGGAGAGTTTGCTCCGTTTCAAGTGATTCACAAAGAGGTCAATTCGCGGGGGAAGCTGCCGTTTCGGCCGGAACGATGCTGATGAATCGCCCGGTGCGGCCCTTGTCCTCAAACAACACAAAACCATTCACCAGCGCGAACAGGGTGTCGTCCTTGCCGCGGCCCACGTTGTGTCCGGGCTTGTGGCGAGTGCCGCGCTGCCGCGCCAGAATCGTGCCGGAGTGCACCCACTGCCCGCCAAATCTTTTCACTCCCAGCCGCTGTCCTTGAGAATCGCGGCCGTTTACACTGGAGCCGCCGCCCTTCTTATGTGCCATCTCTGGATTCCTTCCACGTGCCTGAAAAACTTTACAGAGTAATGTCGCTGATTTGCACCGAGGTGTAGTCCTGTCGGTGGCCGCGGAAAATCTTGTATTGCCCGCAGGTTTTGAACTTCATCACGCGGACCTTTGGCCCGCGCACGTGGCGCACGATTTTTCCCGATACCTTGGCTTTGCCGGCTGCTTCGCCGCCCACAAACTTGGATTCATCCGTGCACACGCCCAGCACGTCTTCGAAGGTGACCTTTCCTCCGGCCTTGCCTTCCAGCCGCTCCACCCGAACCGTCTCGCCGGGAGCGACCCGGTATTGCTTGCCTCCACTGCGAATGACCGCGTACATCGTGCCTCCCGCTCGATTAGGAATCTCACATTATACGGGCGATGCGTGAAGCCCGTCAACCCGACCTCGCGCGGCAGTAAATTCAGCCGGTCACACCCGAACGATTCCCGTTTTGGCTTCAGTCCCCCAAAAACTTCTCATACCTTTTTCACAACGGTTCGTGCTATGAATGGCTTGTCCCCTGAATAGAAAGCCATGCGTGCTTGGAACCTGAGAGAATGTCGCTGCCCCCGTTGCGGCAGCCGTGATTTATCGCGCAAATTAAGGCGTGGCGTGTTTCAGCGGTGGATCCTGTCTCTCGCCAACGTTCGCCCCTTCCGGTGCAATCGATGCAAACTTCGCATTTATGCGCACTACGAGCGAACGGAACTGCGCCCCCGCAAACTGATTTAATCATTCAAATTCAAAGAATCGTTGGTCAACGTCTACCGGTGATCTACCGTGCCGGTAATCTTGTAGTCTGGCCAGCATCCCAGCGTCCTGGGATCGGCATCGATCGCCGAGCCGGCTGAAATCCCGCCACGGCCTCCGCCCGCCGCTGGCGGCGGAGTTGCCGGCATAAACGGGATCTTCGGATCCAGCGCAGCCGCGATGTTATCTTTCACCGCCTCAAGGTGCGCCCGGGTTTGTGCGTCCTTAGCTTTCGCAATTGCTGCGCCAACCTCACCCGAGAGGGCCCTTAAATTCGCGCGATAGAGTGCACGCACTTCTTCCAGCCCCGCCGTGCGTGTGTTGATTTTCTCGGAAAGCGACTCTACATACCCGTTCTGCAGATTCCTGCGGTAGGCGTCAATGGTCACCGAGGGGTCGGAAAGTTCGCTGAAGATTCCATGCCTCACGTCGGCCAGGAATTCCACCGGGCTGTAGGCCTTCGCACTATCCGTCGCATCCAATTCGATCATCCGCTCGACGCGCTGGTCCTGCACCAGGCGGTTCAGCACCGACATCTGCGCGGTGCGGATGCGCGCTATCTCGCCATCCGGTTCGAAGAGTTCCAACAGTTTGGGACGAATCAGGAACGTAGGTGTCTTGAACGCGTTTTCGTTCAGGTATTTCACCGCCGCAATCTGCCTGTCCTTGGATGTCGGCCAGAATTGCGGGCCCGCTTGATCGGGATGCTTATCTTGGGATTCCACGCCGCCGACGATTACCGCTACGTGTCCCATCTCCAGCGTCCACTGGCTCAGCACGCGACCGTACAATTCCGTGAGCCGGTCGTACGCATCCAGAGGATCCGCAGTGGCCGCCGGAATCAGCATGTCCATCACGCGATGCAGATTCTTCATCCCCATCCCTGTGGAATAGACCGCATCGGCATCGCCCACGGCTTCGGTGTTCTCGCCGGGGTCGGTGCCGCCTGCGTGATCCGTTGAGAAGCGCAACCACGGAGTCTTGTCCTGCTCGCGTGACCAGGCATCGAGTGTGGACTTCTCTTCGTCGGGAGTTTTCGCGCCCGGAACCGGTGCATATCCCCAGTGCGTCGCCCAGATGTCATACGGGCCAATGCGCGGGATCAAATCCTCAGGCGGAATTTTGTCTTCCGGTTGGGCAACGTAGTTGAATCGTGAGTAATCCATGAGCGTGGCCACGTGCCCATACTTGTGCAGCCACTCGGCGTTGCGGATTTTGTCCGCAGGATAAAGAGAGCTGGACTTCATATTGTGCTGGAATCCAATGGTGTGCCCGATTTCATGCGCCAGCACATACTCGATCAGCCGCCCCATCAAATCGTCGGGCAGAGGAAGCTTCGATGCGCGCGGATCGAGTGGGCCGACCTGAGTGAAATACCAATCGGACGCCAAGTTCATCACATTGTGATAGAGCTCGATATCCGCGTTCAGCACCTCCCCCGTACGCGGGTCGTGTATGTTCGGCCCCACCGCGTTTTCCGTAGTGGACGGTAACCAACGAATCACGGAGTTGCGAATGTCCTCCGGGCTCCATGTCGGGTCCTCTTCTTTCGTGGGCGCGTCCTTGGCGATGATTCCATTCTTGAATCCGGCTGCTTCAAACGCGGGTTGCCAATCTTCAATGGCTTTCTTCACCCACGGCCGCCATTTTTCCGGTGTCGCCGGGTCCACATAGTAAACGATGGGCTTGACGGGTTCTGAAACTGCAGCAGAGGGATCCTTCTTCTCCAGTCTCCAGCGTGTGATGTATGTCCGCCGGGCGGCGCGGTGCTCGTCCCGGCCATAGTCTTCCTGTGAAGTGGAGAAGTACCCGACGCGGTCATCGAACAGCCGCGGCATCATCTTGTTTTCCGGCAGCTTCACCATGCTGAAGTGCATCACCACCGTTGCGGAATTTCCGCGCATGCCCGCGGCGCCCCTGCCGCCTCGTCCCGGACCGGGCGCGGGCGCACCGCCCGCTGGAGCAGGACTTTCCGGAGGATTCGTATACGTGTGGGTCGCTTCCACTTCTATGTTTTGCGGGAAGGCAGTAATCCGTTCGATGTATGACCTGGTCACGTCAAATCCACGCGCTCGCAACAGCGTCCGAGCACTGAACTCAGGCACTTCCGTGGCATAGAGGCGTGTCACGTCGATGACCGGAGCATCGTTCTTGCCGATCGCTTCAATGTTGAATTCCATCAGGATCGAATCGTTATTTGCCGATTGCACCGCGGTGGCGATGGGCAGAGTTGGGTCCGCCACAACTTCATACGACACGCTGCGCAGGAGCAGGCGGTTGCCATGCCGCTCCCAGCGAACCACGTGATTGCCCGCGACTGTGCCGCCATAACCGACTCCAAGCGTGGTCTTCGCCAGCAGCGTCACCCACAGAAAATCCTTGTTGAGCTGCGCCGCGGGGATTTCATAAAAATACTGCTCCTTGATCTGGTGCACGTCGAAGATTCCACGCTGAGTTTTCACGTCGCCCCGGATAACCTGATCATAGGGCCGCGGTTCGGGCACCACGTAGGCGCGAGTGGGGCCAGCCTGCCCCCCCCGGCCGCCGGCTGGCGCCGTGGTTTCATCCTGTGCGCGAACTGCTGCGCCCATCGTAAAGCAACCCATCAGAACCAATAGTGCGAGCATCTTCGCGGCTGATTTCATCGAATCCTCCACTACATAAGAATTGCAAATCTAAAAATCAAACCGGTATCCCAGAATCATTTTTGCAATCAGGTGATCGGTCCCCGCCGTCACACCCACGCCGACTCCAAAATTGATTTCCCACTTCGGCGAAAGGTTCAGATTGATTGCCGGGAAAATCTGCTGTTGCTGGTCCGTGACCGGATCGAATCCCGTGATGGGCCCCAAAGCGCCATAATATTCAATCGCGCCGTTAATCTTCTTGGTGAAGTCGTAACCGACCGTGAAATTCGGCGAAAACTCAACTCCCTTGTGGACGCTCTCCCCGTGAAAGGAGCGGTCCATCGAAGGATTGAAGGACAGGTACCACTTTCCGATCTGTTTATCAATGATCGGCCGGATTTCCCACGTCCAGGTGTCCGGAGAGAAAAATCGCCGCTGGTAACCAATCTCATTCGAGAGGCTCAATCCCACCGGCCATTTCCATTTTTCCGGAATTCGGAACCGCGGACGGATGTGGTCGCCCACCCAGTCAATCCCCTGCCCGCTGCGTTCCGACGTAAAAATATAAAATCCAGTCTCGAACCAGTCTGTGAATCCATGCGTGATTTCTATGGTTTCATGCTCGGCGTGCTCAGTGGGAAACATGCCATCGTGAAACGTTTTCGACCCCTGAAATGTGAAATTGCTGTGCAGCTCTACCATGGTGTGGCCCGGATCAACTGTATCCGAGCCGTAAACTTGAATCTCGTAGTTATCCTGCGCCGCTGCGCGCGGCGCCCCCATCAATGCAAACACAATCCCCAAGAAGCACACACCCGGAAAAAATCGCTTCATTCCCCACCCCGGCCCTTGGCTGATGCAAATTATGAATGCTACAAAACAAATTGCCGCTGAAGATTAACTGAGTTGAGACGCCAGCGCAACGCGCCGGGTTTCACGCCCGCGGGTGCGCCTTGTCATACACATCCATCAACTGGCGTATCGAAGCATGCGTGTATTTCTGAGTGGTGGACAACGAAGCGTGGCCCAACAGCTCCTGAATCGCGCGCAGGTCCGCACCATCGGTCAACAAGTGCGTGGCGAATGCGTGGCGGAACGAATGTGGATGCAAATCCCAATTGAGCCCGGCAATCTTCACGTATTTATTAATAATCCGACGGATGCTTCGAGTGGTCAGCCGCCGCCCCGAATAATTCAAGAACACCGGCTGTGCATCGTTCACCGCTCTCGACTTGTTTAACATCTCCGCGCGCAGCGGCCAGTAGGCGTCCAACGCGACAAGAGCCTTGGAGCCAAACGGCACGATGCGCTCCTTGCGCCCCTTCCCGAGCACGCGCAGCATCTGGTCATTGCGCTGGACGTCATCCACGTTCAAACCCACCAATTCGCTCACACGCAACCCTGCCGCGTACAGCATCTCGATGATGGCGCGGTCACGCCGCAGCATCAGGCGGGATCCGTCCCGCTTCGCAGCGGCCCCGCTCGCACCCACGCGTGACTTCAATTTGCCCTTGCGCTCTCTTCTCGCGTGCCGGCCTTCCGTCTCAAATTCATCGCCCCCGTCCTCAGGCAACCCCCGCTGCGATCCACCCAATTGATCCAAAAACAAGTTCAGCTCATCCGCGGACACCACATTGGGGATCCGCTTCGGCAGTCTGGGTGTGGCCACCAATCGCGCCACATTGTTCTGCACGATCCCTTCGCGGTGGCAAAACTTGAAAAACGACCGCAGCGAAGTCAACTTCCGCGCGACCGAGATTTTCTCCAGCCCCCGGTCGTGCAAATGTCCCAGGTATTCGCGGATCAGCCGGTGGTCAATGTCCTTTGGTGAAAGCGCCTTGCGCGGTTTGTGGCCAGGCTGTCCGTCCGGAGGTGAAAGGTACTTCAGGAACTGCTCGAGGTCGGACTTATAATTGCACACGGTGTGCGGCGAAACATTGCGTTCGTTCTGGAGGTAATGAAGGAATTTTTGGACGGTATCCCTCATGTCCTCCTCGCGGGATGCATACCAAAAGTATAGGCCCGCCACTGCCGCGAGGAAAGCAAGAACGGCGCGCCACTTACAGTTTGCGGGACGGCGTCAACCGGCCCCTTCCACCTCCTCGGCAATTGCCAACATTTTCGTAACGCTGTTCCAATTCCTTCCCGTTCCAGAAACCTTCAATGTTCTTTCGATTTTCACCCACGGCACCGTCGGCCGCGCCATCCCGTTGGGATAATAAATGTAGAGTTCGCGCCCCTCGATCCTTAGCTCCTCCGGCGCTATCTTCATTTGCAACACTGCCTCGCGGGCTTCCTTTATCGGCTCACTGGCCAGAAAGGTCACCAGCAGCCTGCTCGGTTCGATCCCCCGCCGCCGCGCAAAGGGATTTTTTGCGACGGTATCCCTCATCTCTAAACGTGTCCGCGCAATCACCTCCGGGCGAAACCCGAATTTCCGCTCAATCGCATTCTGAATCCGCTGGGTCAGAGCCGCGAGGTCCTTTTCGTCACTCCTGAATATGACATTCCCGCTTTGCACATGGGTCTGCGCGCCTTTGAGCTTTAGAGATTCATAAAGCGCGCGAAGCTCTTCCATCTTGATTTTGTTGTGCCCGCCGACATTTACCCCGCGAAGCATCGAAATAATCACACTCATACCTGCGGCTCCTTGGAACCTTCCGGTATTCTAGATTGTTGCCTTAATAAAAAAATAGAAAGTTAACGAGGAAGGGCAATTCTGGTCAATTCTTCACCCCGGCCAAAGCCTCCACGGGCTGCGGATCCGGGGTCGCAACTTCCCAATCGCAGCCTTCTTTAATACACGCGCGCACCGAGCCGGTCTTCAAGTTCTTCTGCACGATAAACGCCGCGCCGCATTTCGGACAGGGTTCAATGATAGGTTGATAGGGCGTGGTGAAATCACATTCCGGATATTTGTTGCACCCGAAAAACACCCGCTGACCTCTGCGCGTCATTCGCTGCACCAGTTCGCCCTGACCGCACTTGGGGCACGCGATCCCCAGCGTCTGCGCCCGAATGTACTTGCACTTCGGGTAGGCCGAGCAGCCGATGAATTCGCCATATCGCCCGTGCCGCTTCACCAGTTGAGATTCACACTCAGGGCATTTCTCATCCAATTTTTCATCCGGCTGCCGCGCGGTACGCGTCCCTTGCACCAGCCGCCGCGTAGTTTTGCAATCCGGAAATCCGGTACACGCCAGGAATGTCCCGAATCGCCCGCGCTTCACAATCATGTCCTTGCCACATTCCGGGCAAGCCACCGGCCCGCCTTCTTCACCGCCCGGAAGCACGGGCGAAAGGTCACGCGTG
>DATNHU010000205.1:0-3447 GCA_035604795.1 Candidatus Limnocylindrales bacterium | reverse complement strand
CGCCGCGGTGCAAATCGTTCCGCAAATTGCTTTGGCCAGTCTCTTCTCCCAGGCGGCCCGCATCCTCTTCCCACACCGGTGCGAGATTAGCACGTTGCCCGCACGAATATGGAAGGCCCAGGCAAATTCGCTTCCCACATCGCCAAAGGGCAGAGTCGTCGCGATATCTGCACTCACTAAACCAGAATCAAGAGAGCTGCCTGCCTTCGCAGGTGTAGAATTAAAAAGCGAGAATGAGCACACATGAGATACGCCTGTCAGCGATTGTGCTGGTCTGCTTCACTTTCATTTTCTGCGCCCGGGCCCCCGCGCAACAGAAAAATGGCACCTCGGCTCAGGGCGGCAACGCCAAAATTCAAGTCAATGTAAATGCCGTCTTGATACCGGTGGTGGTTCGTGATGCGCAAGGGCTTGCCGTGGGTTCCCTGACCCGGGAAGACTTCCAGGTTTTCGATAAAGACAAACCGCAGGCCATTTCCGGGTTCACCATCGAAAAACGTGCTGCAATCGAGAGCGCGTTACGCGCGCCCGAATCCCCTCCCGCGACTCCCGGCGCTTCCCCTCCTGCTGTCATCGCGCAATCCGCCGCCACCCAACAACGCTTCATTGTTTTCTTGTTTGACGACCTGCACTTGAGTCCCGGAAACCTGGCGCAAGTGCAAAAGGCGGCGCTTCGTATTCTGCCCGGGTCCCTTTCGGATTCGGACGTGGTGGCAGTGGTTTCATTTACAGGTACGAACAGCGGTCTGACCCGCGATCACGCCAAATTGCAGGAAGCCGTGATGAAAATCCGATCGCGGAACCTCGATCAGCATACCCAGCGCGAATGTCCGGATATCGACTATTACCGCGCGGACCTGATCCAAAATAAGCACGATAACACGGCTCTTGAGGCCGCGATTCAAGATGCGCTGGCGTGCGCACATATGGATTCCAGGATTTATCGCAGCGTGGCCGAGGGCATAGTCAGATCCGCAGCCTCACGGGCGCTCGCGGCTGGCGATAACGATGTCCAAGTGGCGCTGAGCTTCGTAAAAGAACTGATTCGAAGAATGAGCACTCTCCCAGGCCAGCGAACGCTAATCCTGGTGTCCCCTGGATTCCTGACTGTTACCGGGGAGGCGATGGACACAAAATCACAAATTATCGATTTTGCGGCGCAATGCAATGTGACGATTAACGCTCTGGATGCGAAAGCCCTGTACACGACGGAAATTGACGCCAGCGAACGGGGCGCAGGTTCCGCTTATGCCCTGGCATCAGGAAACGAATCTCAATCGCGTCGTGAATCCCTGGAGCTTACGGAAAACGTCATGGCGGAATTCGCCGACGGCACCGGCGGCGCCTACTTCCACAACAGCAATGATCTGGTGGGAGGCTTACAGAATCTGACCGCCGCGCCAGAGTATGTCTACCTGCTTGAGTTTTCTCTGGAAAACGTCAAGCTGGACGGCGCCTATCACCGCTTGAAAGTGAAAGTGGATCGGGACGGTCTGCAGTTGCAGGCGCGTCGCGGCTATTTTGCGCCCGTTCCAGAGAAAGGCAAAAAGTAGCGGGTCAGTTCTGAGGACGAACAGCGGACATAGAGCCTGTTCTAGAGCTCGAACGACCCAAGGGATTCGTATTCAATACACCGCTCCCGGTCGTGAATAGTCTGACGGGCAATAAGCGCGAGGCGACCCCGGAACACGTCAATGGAATTGATGCTAATGAAAATGAAACGCGGGCTCACGGGGCTGTCCGGCGTCGTGCTATTTGCGGGTTTTATGTGCTTGCTGGCCAGCGCCCCTCTGATGATAACTGGCACGCTCGCCGCCCAAGTCCCAGCGGACTCAGATAAGAATCTGAAGAATCGGAGCTTGCAATGGGTTCCTCCTCAGGTGGATGCCCCGCTTGGTTCTCGCATATCCTCGCCACCATGCGTACTCGCCGATGTTCTTCAACAGGCGGGTGCGCGTGCAAATGAACTTTACACCAGCCTTGAAAGCTTCTCTGCGCAGGAAAGCATTGCATACCAGTCCTTCGATCATATGGGCTATCTCCAGGATGCCCGCACGGGAACGTTTGACTATGTCGTGCTCTTCCACCTCACATTAGAGGGAACGACCGTCGAAGAGAGCCGCCACCCCAATCATGGCAGCCCGTTGCTGGCGGCCTTCACGCAGGAGGTTGGACTGCCGGAACTCGCGCTGATGTTGCTTCCGGAAATGCGGGGCGAGTACGAAATGAGCTGTGAGGGTCTCGTCGAATGGAACGGGCAGCGCACACAGGTGGTGCATTTCGTGCATCGCAAAGACAAACCAAGTCACACACTTTCATTTCGCAACACCAATGGGGCCGTGTATCCCGCCAAGCTCAAGGGCCGCGCGTGGATTGCCGCCGATTCCGGCGAGGTCGTGCACATGGAGTTGCGCCTGATGGAAGAAATACCCCAGGTGAAGGTGCGCCGCTGGTATCTCTCGATCAATTACGCCCCGGTCCAGTTCCGCACGCAAAATGTGCGCATGCTCTTGCCGCAGACCGCGGACGCCTATTGCGACTTCGAGGACCATCGCACAATTGTCTACCACACCTTCAGCGATTTCTTGTTGTTCTCCGTGCAGACCGATCAGAAGACCGCGCAGCCCAAGATGCCCTGACTGCGGTCAAGTCGAGGTAATAGCTTGGCCGCCGGCAGTTTGAGTTATTGTCGAGCGCCAATCTTTGCAGACCGGCGCATCCCTGTGAATATTCCGGGCTACTCGGTGTGCGTCAATGTTCGGACGTGGAGTTCCAGCGCCTGGTTGTACTGGCGCTCGATTTGCAGTTCGGTCTGAAGTTTTTTGACCAGGAGTTCCAGGTGCGCGATTTCCGCGCGCAGCCTGAGTTCTATCGATGGCCCGCCCACGCGCGTGGCTGGTGGCGCCGTTGGCGCGGGAGTTTGCGGTTCGTTAGCCGCGGGGCTCTGTCCCATAAATGCTTCCCCCACGGCGCGCGGCCAAGTCGTCTCGCTCTGGCGAGACTCCGCCGGTGCCGGCACGCTCACGGGCCCGGCAACAAACGGCGTAACGCGGCCTGTCGGTGTAGCCGGCGGTGCGAAGAGGCTGCTCAGCGATGGCACGCCCGCCAGTCGGTCAGCAGGCGATGGCGCCGGCTGAGGCATCATGGGCGCCAGCAGATGCTTTACGCGTCCAATCAGCTCCTGTGGCTGAAATGGTTTACGTACCAGATCATCCGCTTGTACCGCTACCGCCCGGTCAGCCACGCTCTTGTTCACCACGCCCGACATCAATATCACCGGCGTTTTCCCAAACTGCGGATTTTGCTTGATCTGGCTGCACACCGAATACCCATCTTGATCCGGCATGATCACGTCGGTGATCACCACGTCCGGCGCGTGCTCCTCGAACTGCGCCAGCGCCGACGCCGCGTCCGCGCAGGTAATCACGTGAATGTTCTCGCGGCGGA
>DATNHU010000204.1:0-2450 GCA_035604795.1 Candidatus Limnocylindrales bacterium | reverse complement strand
TCGGCAGGATTTGTATTCCGGCTTGATCCGCATCCACATTCTTTACCACGCCTGTGAACAGCCCATTTTTGGGCTGGGAATGATCGAGGAGTTGCACCGCCACGGCTACAAGCTCAGCCCCGGAACGCTTTACCCCTTGCTGCATGGTTTGGAGAAAAAGGGACTCTTGCGCTCGCGGCATGTTCACGCGGGGCGATGGACGCGGCGGCAATACGTCGCCACCGCCGCGGGACGCACGGCCATGCGGGCCGCCAAGAAACGCGTGCGCGAATTATTCGGAGAAATATTTGAAACGCATTAGAGGAGGGGCCATGGTGGTTTTGCGCAGGAGATTGGAAAAGCTCAGCAGCATCTGCGCAGGAATTGTCGTTGCGGCGTTCTTGTCCTCATCCTCATTGGCACAGACTCCTCAGACGCAGCCCGGGGTGCATGCATTCACTCTCGATCAGGCGGTGGATTACGCGCTGTCGCACTACCCGGCCGTTCGTGCGGCCCTAAGCCAGGTTGCCGCGGCGCACGCGGGCGTGGACGTTGCCAAGACAATTTATTTGCCCAGTGTGGATGCTCTCTGGCAGTCGAATCGCGGCACCCGGAACAATGTCTTCGGGCAGGTTTTGTCTCAATCCGTTATCCCTTCGCTGACCGGACCGGTTCTTCCTTTTGCCAATGATGGAAACGCGTGGGGAAGCGCCGCTGGCCTGCTGGCGTCGTGGGAACCATTTGATTTTGGATATCGCGCGGGCACGGTGAATGTCGCCAGAGCGAGTGAGAATGCAGCTGCAGCGCAGGCGAGCATCACACGGCTTGATGTCGCGGTGGCCACGACCAACGCATATTTCGCGTTGCTGGGGGCAGAGCAAGTGGCACGCGCCGCGGATGCGAATGTTAGGCGCCGGGAGGTCTTTGCGCAGAGCGTCGGGGTGCTGGTGCAAAATGAGCTGCGACCCGGTGCGGATCGCTCACGTGCCCAGGCTGACTTGGCCCAGGCGCGCGTGCGGCTGATTCAAGCGCGTGCGGCGGAAAAATCGAGCCGCGCTGTTTTTGGGGCGCTGCTGGGAATCCCGGCCGCGGAATTGGAGATTGCCCCCGGATCACTTCTAACGGCGACTCCACAGAATGGAGTTTCCGATCTTCCACTTTCCAACAATCCTTTCGTCGAATTTCAGAAGGCGCAAATTGTCATGGTTCGCGCGCAGGAAAATGTCCTTTCAAAAACCTATGTCCCGAAATTTGCCCTGCTAGGTTCAGTATCAGGGCGGGGTACCGGAGCAGAGGCCAGCGGCGCCATCGATCCCGGAACGTCTGGTTTGGGATTGCAGCGGGGGAATTGGGCCGTCGGAGCCCAGGTAACCTTCCCTGTCCTGAAGATTTTTTCTATACGCGCTCAAAAGCGTGTTGACGCCGCCAACGAAGCCACCGAGCAGGCGCGTTACGAACAAACCATGCGGGATCTCTCGGGACAAGTTGAGCAAGCCAAAGCAAATCTTGAGGGGGCGCGCGAAGTGGCTCAAAACACTCCCGTGGAACTGGCTGCCGCTCACGATACCGAGCTGCAGGCGCGGGCGCGTTACCAGGCTGGATTGGCCACCATTGTGGAGGCTTCCGAAGCTCAAGCGCTGCTCGTGGAGGCCGAAATCGATGATGCAATTGCGCGGCTGAACGTGTGGCGCGAATTGGCGGGAGTCGCCGCGGCACAGGGGAACCTGCAGCCATTTTTGGAAAAGGTTCGGAACGAAGGACATTGACAAGCGCAACGCTACGCCGCGCGAACTTGAAGAATTTGTAACTCAGGTCTCCCCGACAATTTTCGCCGGAGGACTTGAGGTTTTTCGCAGCTGGATAACCGTACGTCATGCAGCGGCATTGCGCGAACCGCGGCGCCAAACTGGAGGGAAGACACCGTGTGGTTGATTCGCCTGGCGATGAGGCGGCCGATCAGTGTTGTCGTGGTCGTGATCGGCGTTGCGCTCTGCTCCATCCTCGCCATTCAACGAATGCGCATCGACATCTTTCCGGACCTGGATCTGCCCGTGATTTATGTCGCGCAACCTTACGGCGGGATGTCGCCGCAACAAATGGAAGGCTATCTGGTCTACTACTACGAATACCATTTCCTCTACATCAACGGAATTGAAAGTGTGGAATCGAAATCCGTGCAGGGCGCCGGACTGCTGAAGCTGACATTTCACCCCGGTACGGACATGAGTCAGGCCCTTGCGCAGACAATTTCCTACGTGAATCGCGCGCGCGCGTTTATGCCACCCGGGACTGTTTCTCCATTCGTGGTCCGCTATGACGCCGGCACCGTTCCCGTCGGATACCTGGTGTTTTCCAGCAAGACGCGAAGCGTGGGAGAAATTCAGGACCTCGCGCTCAATCGTGTGCGCCCCGTGTTTGCGACGCTTCCCGGAGTAACGTCGCCGCCACCTTTCGGCGGCAATCAGCGCACG
>DATNHU010000203.1:0-3346 GCA_035604795.1 Candidatus Limnocylindrales bacterium | reverse complement strand
ATCTTCATCGCCAACGATTCCATGGCCAATTCTCTTTTTCACAACAATCGGGATGGCACTTTCCGTGAGACCGCTTATCTCGCCGGCGTCGCCGTCAGCAGCGATGGCCGGGCCGAGGCAGGCATGGGCGTAGACGCTGCGGATATTTCGGGAAGCGGCAGGCTCGACCTCATCGTCACCCATCTTGACCAGCAACTGGCCCGGCTTTACAGGAATATGGGTGATCAAGGGTTCGACGACGCGACCGTGCGCTCCGGCATCGGCTACGCCACGTTTCATCTCAGCGGATTCGGCACTCGCTTCTTCGATTACGATAACGATGGTGCCCGGGACCTCTTCATGGCCAATGGACACGTTCTCGACAACATTCAGAAATACAGCGCCGACACGTTCTACGCCGAGCCAAAACTGATGTTCCGCAATATCGGTGGCGGCAGGTTTGAAAACGTAAGCAATCAGTTGGGCGCAGATATGCTCTTGCCGCGGGTCAGCCGTGGCGTCGCCGTCGGAGACTTCGATAATGATGGTGGCCTCGACATTCTGGTGAACAACAACGGACAGGCTCCGCAACTTCTCCGCAACGACGGAGGGAATTCAAATCACTGGCTGGAAATTCTGCTCATCGGCGTTAAATCCAATCGCGACGGCGTGGGCGCCCGCATCAAGGTATCCTCCGGCGGCCTGGTTCAATTTGATCAGAAGAAGGGCGGCATGAGCTACCAGTCGGCCCAGGATCCTCGACTTCATTTCGGGCTCGGCCGCCACGCTCAAATTGATTCGGTCGAAATCATCTGGCCCAGCGGAATGGTTACTCGCCTCTCGGATTTGAAGAGCGATCAGTGTATTGCCGTGAAGGAAGGGGTGGGATTGATCGACAGGCCGTTCCCCCCTCTCAAGTCAAAATGATTCGTCGCCGTCGCCGGCTCGAAGCCGGCCCCCATGCAAAGCTAAAAGTGGCCTTGCCCTTGGTAACCTTTCTTGCGATCCCCCGGCGCGGACCTGGTCTTTTCAATTTGTTCCTGATTCAGCTTGGCTAAAATTGCCAGCATCTCTTCCGCTTGTTGTGTGTCGCCCTTCTTGCGATATGCGGCTGCAAGGTTGGAATAACCTGCCGGATTTCGTGGATCGAGCTCCCGCCCGCTGTTCAAGTGCGCGATTGCGTCTTCCACGCGACCCTCCAGCAGGTAAAGCTTGCCAAGTGAAATTTGCGCGCTTGCGTAGTTGGGTCGGACCGCGACGACATGCTCCAGCGCCGCCCGGACATCCTCAAATTCAGCGTCAGTGGGTTGCACTCCAGACTGAATTGCCGCCTCGCCATACAAAGCAAGCAGCATGGGGTGCTGGATCCCTTTCTCAATTCCTTCACGCGCGGCGCGCTTGGCGGCCGCTGCATTGCCGTCGAAAAGTTCCTTCTGCGTCTGCGCGATGTAGGCCACGTCGCTTCCCGGCGCCAATCCAGTAACTTTCTCCAATTCCTCCTTGGCTTCATCCAGCCGGTCAAGCCCCACCAGCAGCATCGCGTGCTCGAATCCCAGATTTGCAGACTTCGGCAAATGTTCCAGCCCCGTCTCCGCCACTTTCAATCCAATGTCGTTATAGCCGTCGTCCATGCACTCTTCGATCAGCAGGACATAGAGCTTTTCGTTTTTCGGCGCAAGTTTCGCGGCGCGTTCCGCCGCGGCCAGCGCCTCCGCGGGTTGCCGGTTGCCAAGCAGAGCCTGCGCATACAGGTTTTCCACATCGGCGTTTGCCTGCCCATGCGACCGTAAGTCATTCAGCTCATCAATTGCCTGCTTGTATTGATCGGTCGCAACATAACAGATGGCCAGATTGAAACCGGCTGCGAATTCATTGCTCACTTGTCCTTCTGCGGCCACTAAGTGCGGGATGGCTTCCTGGAACTTGCCGCTTCGCGTCAGTGCGATTCCTTTTTGAAGTTCGGTTTCTGCGGAACTCGCTTCGTCAGGGCGGCCGCGCTGCCCGCGTTGGGCGAACGACGTCGAAGACACGCTCATTACCCACATCCAAATTGTGGCTGCGAGGATTACCCGCCGCATTGAAATCGAAGTAAGCGCTTTCATCGTTGTGAATTCGAGATTAGTCCACGTTCTGGTCGAAATCAAGAATTCTGGCAAATCACTTCGCGCGCGTGGACTCTGCAAGTCACCACCTTGCGCGCATTCTTGCCTCTAACCGGTGCCGAGTTCGTGAGTCGCTTCCCCCGCACCCGCCAGATTCGTAAGCTTCATCTCCGCATACTTGCGCGACAACACCACTCCGGGTGCCCCGGCCTTGAACGCCGCCAGAACCGCCGCCTTGACGTCCGAAGGTTGCGTCCGTTTCTCCGTGAGTGCGGTCGGAATATCGATATCAATCCCGGGGTAAATCGGTTTCGCGCCTTGGACTTCCTTGATCGCTCTCCGGGTTTCTCTTCCCACCGACTCGGCCGACAATCCCGCGGTTGGCAACTTGTCCAAACTCGCTTCGTCCTCCAGCCCCAGCAATTTGTAATGCAACTCCAGGACTTCTTCAGGTGTGGAGTCCCGGAAAACTGTGGACTGCACATTCCGGATATATTGCGCAAAGCGCGGTCCGCCGCAATTGTTGTACGTGCATGGTTTGATGAAATCCGCGGATTTTGCCAGTCGCGAAAAACCCTGTTCCGCGCGGAAAAACGGGCTCATCGTTACCAAATGCATGATGTGCCAGCCAACTTGCACTTTCGGATTTATTTTTTTTACCGTGCCGTAGAGCAGCGCGTACACTTCCTCCTGGCTTTGGAACCAGAATTTTTCCCAGGCCAGGATCTCCGGGTATTCCAGCAGCAGCCGCCACAACGTCACGAAATTGTCCCGGTAATCGGGCGGCTGACCCAGAGTTGCCTTCACCCAATTTTGCAGCGCGAGAAATCCTTCGCGGGCCCGTGGCACATCAATCCCGCGCTCCGCCCCTTTTTTCACGCAAAACGGGCAAAAACAATTGATAAATGCATTTCCCGTGAATCGGCCGAAGTGTGCGCCAATTGTGTTGTTCAGCGGGCCCTGCCGCTCGGATTCCCACATCAACCCGTCCAGATCATTCGAGGAAACCCAATCGGTCACCAGCGCCGAAAGAAAGTTCCGTGCCTCAGGATTGTTAAAGCAGGTGCTGCCGCCGGTCTTGCCGTTTATGTCCACCTCGGCAATTTTTTCAAAGTTAGGCATCAGCCGCGGATTGTAGGCCTCTTCAAACAATGCGTAAGTTTGCATCCCACGGGCCTTGGCCTTGGGGATCACGTCCGCCAGAATGTCGAACTCGCCCAGGTCCGGCGCGCGAACCTCCTGAATCACCGACTCGGAATAAAATT
>DATNHU010000202.1:0-4738 GCA_035604795.1 Candidatus Limnocylindrales bacterium | reverse complement strand
TGTCCGCTCTGCGTGGGTTTGCCATCCATCGGCGCGCCGTCACCAGTTTCGATCAAAGCATAGACGCGGTTGGAGTCGCGTTGCGCAACTCGCACGGCAATCCTGCCGATCGGAGACTTCGGCAAGCCGTGACCTTCCAGCCGCTTCCAGGTCGCCCCACCGTCCACGGACTTGAAAAGCCCGCTGCCCGGTCCGCCGCTGGTTCGGCCATAGGTGTGGATTTCGATCTGCCACATCCCCGCAAACAAAATGCGTGAATTGTTGGGATCCATGCCCATATCCGAGCATCCTGTGTTTTCGTCAACGAACAGAACTTTATCCCAGGTCTTCCCACCATCGGTTGTCCGGAAGACGCCACGCTCGGGCTGCGGTCCGTAGGCGTGGCCCAACGCGCACGCAAGGACGATGTCTGGATTGCGAGGGTCAATGACGACGTTGCCGATGCGGCCGGTCTTGTCCAGGCCCATCAACGCCCAGGTCTTGCCGGCGTCCGTGGACTTGTAAATCCCAGCGCCAACCGAAATGTGGCTGCGGATGAACGACTCGCCGGTTCCCGCCCAAACGATGTTGGGGTCGCTTGTGGCCACGGCCAGCGATCCAATCGACGACACCGGCTGCCCGTCGAAGATTGGGTCCCAGTGGACGCCGCCATCGGCGCTCTTGAAAATTCCGCCCGACGCTGCGCCCACGTAATAGAGGTATGGATTGCCAGGCACTCCGGCAACGGCGGTGGCACGATTGCCCACCGGTCCGATGTAGCGAAACTGGAGCTGGCTGTAGGCGTCGGGGCTGGTCTGCGTCTGCTGTGCCTGCACCCATTGAGGGGCAGTTAAGAGTCCTGCGATTAAGACAAACAATACCAAACCAATTCGCTTTGACATGGTCATCCTCGCTTGCTGAATTGTGACTGGAATTGCGCGGATAATACTGTTGTGGCGCTCCGGCGTCAATGGGCGCGCGCGTGTCGCCGGGCGCTCAACTGTGTCACTCGTTGCGGAGAGCGATGATGGGGTCGACGCTTGCCGCCCGCCACGCCGGCAACCACGAGGAAGTAGCGGCGATCAGGAAAAAAACGATTGCCATGGTGAAGAAAGTTAGAGGGTCGGTGGCTTTAATCCCGATCAGCATCGAAGCCATCTCGCGCGTAACCGCGAACGCCGCCAACAGGCCAACTGCGACACCGATAGCCGTGAGGCGCAATCCCTGTCCAACCACCAACTGGAAAATGTTGGAAGGTTGCGCGCCCAGGGCCATGCGAATGCCGATTTCCGCAGTGCGCTGCCGCACGACGGTCGCGAGCACGCCGTAGAGTCCTACGCCCGCCAGCAGCACGGCGATCACCGCGAACACGCCGATGAGCAGCAACGAAAACCGTGTCCCGGATTGCGCTTTTTCGACGACAGTATCCATGGCCAGCATGTCGGTGATCAAGATGTGCGGATCGATCGCCTTAATCGCGGAGCGAACCTCGTTCCCCAACTTCGATGGATCTGAGCCGGTCCGGAGGGCCCAGAAATTCGATGCTCCAGACCCGACGTAGGCATCGGTGAAATATGCTTGCTCGCGCCCGGGCTCGTTCAACGATACAGCGCGCTCATGGGCGACCACGCCGATGATCTCCACCCACACGGGTTCGGGAGTTTGAATGCGGATAAGGATGCGTTTGCCGACAGCCGATTGGCCTGGATAGGCGCGGTCGGCCAAAATTTTATCCACGACCACATAATTGCGCCCCGGCTGGTTATCGTCGTCAGTGAACGTGCGGCCCTCGAGCAAAGGTGTGTGCATGGTTTCAAAGTAGCCGGGAAGCACGATGAGCGGATCGACGGCTTTATATTTGCTGTTGTCAGCAAGCGCTTCCGCGGTGCCCCAGCGAATTGGGCTGAATCCGCCAGTGAGAGGAAATGGAGTCGCGGCAGTCACGCTTTGAACGCCGGGGATGGCGCGCAGGCGGTCTTGGAGTTGGCGAGTAGCGACCGCGCGTTCTTGTGGCGTCGGCGGAAATCGATCCGACTGAACTTGAAAAGTAAGAAGTCCATGAGAATTGAACCCGATATCGATGCGCTGCAATTCGATGAAGCTGCGAATCATTAGCCCCGAGCCGATCAGGAGAACGTAAGCCAGTGCGACTTCGACGCCGACAAAGATCTTGCGCGAGAGACCGCCGCCCGAAAGCCCTTCGCTGCGGCTGGTGCCGCGCAAAACGATCATCACGTCCGGTCGAGCGGCGCGCCAGGCCGGCGGCAGGCCAAAGATCGCCGCGGCGACCAGGCTCGCAATTACTGTGAAGATCAACACCGTCGAATCAATCTGGATGGTATCGAGGCGCGGAAGATAAGCCGGAGCGATGAGAAGCAACTCGTGGATTCCGAGCCAGGCGATGCTGAGTCCGCCTAGGGCGCCGATGGTTGTGAGCAGCAATGCTTCGGAAAGGATTTGGCGGGCGAGATCCCACCAGCCGGCGCCTATCGCGGAGCGGATCGCCAGCTCACGCTGGCGCAGATTGGCCCGCACCAACAACAGATTGGCCACGTTGGCGCAGGCGATGAGCAAGAGAAAAATCACCGCGCCCATCAGGGCGAGAATTGCGGGGCGGACTTCAGAGACTAGATGCTGCTTCATCGGCTCCACGCGGATGGCATAGCCCGCGGTGTTTTCGATGGCGAAATTCTTCCTCTCCTCCGCGGCAACTTGATCGGCGGCGTCTTGTGCGCGCTGAAGCGATACACCGGGTTTCAGTCTGCCGATCACACGCATGGAAACGCTATTTCGTTGCGCGGCGTCGTACCCGAGCCGATTGGCGATCCAGATATCAGGCGCTGCATCCAATTCCGCGGAGGGCGGGAAGTAAATCTGAAAATGCGGCGCAAGGACTCCCACGATTTGTGGGCTGAAGGGTTTCCCCTTGTTTAGGCTGGTCCCGATGACCGAAGGATCGGAACCGAACTTGCGCTGGAAATATTCGTAACTGATGATGGCGAAATTCGGCAGGCGCTGAGGAGGGGTGGCCGATTTGGTTCCCGGCGGAGGTGGAGGGGGTTGCGGCTGGCCGTCGGCGTCGGAGAAATCGCGGCCGAGTGCGATCTTCGCCCCCACAAGCTGGAAGTAGTTCGTGGTCACGATGCCAAGGTGCACTTGTTCTGGCATGCCGTCCTCGCCAGTTAACGTATTGGGGAATGTGAAGACACCTGCGAGGCCCTGAAATACGTCCTTGGTCCCTTCGCGCAAGTCGATAAAATCCGCGTTGGAGAAGGGGAAATCCTTGACACCGCGATTGCGCATGTCCGAGGGGAGGATGACGAGCTGGTCGGGATTCTGATAAGGAATGGGCCGCAGCAACACCGCATTGGTGACGCTGAAGATTATGGTGCTCGCTCCGACTCCCATGGCGATAGTCAACGCCGCAGTGAGCGCAAAGATTGGACTTTTTCGGAGTGTTCGCCCTGCAAAAGCCAGATCTCGGAACGGCATTTTTGCACCTCACTCGCGTGCATGTACTGCGCTAAAGATAATACTCCGGTTGCACCCAGTTACGTTCAAGTCTCGATTATTGGGGTCACCGGAGCGGCTTACGTGGAATTGATAGGGGGTCTTTCTTAGCTCTGCCCAACTTTCAGTAAATTCCGTGGGAGCTGCCTGAAGCCTGGACCACGCCGCTCTTGACAGCCAGGGAATAGGCGTCCGCCTCACCCTCCCACTTCTTCAGTTGAAAGGTTTTTCCCGTGGTCGCGCGGTGAACGTTTATGCCCGTGAACGTAAGCGGCTGCCGATAGGCGCAGACTTCGGGCTTCACGCCGGCATCAAGAAAATAGACCGTGCCCTCGCCCACAACGCGCGCACTTCCGTTCGATTCCACAAGCAAAGCGGAATTTTCATCCACGGCCACAGCGCGAATTTGTTTCGCCCAGCCGTCCTGCAAGATGCGCGCCATGAAGACGAGCAGCCTTCCCAGTCGGTCGCGTTTCACGAAATGTGTATCCGTGATTGTTTCCGCAAGCAGCGGGATCCGCAGAAAGTCGCTTGAGAGGGTGACTTTATTACCGTAAGGGTTCGCCAAAGCCTCGGGAGAATGGATGGTGTCAATCATGGAGGCGAACGAGAATTCCGCAAGGACGGCAAGGCCGGCGCTCGACCCGCCAATTGGTTTGCCGGCCGCAATGTGGCGATTCAACGCGTCTTGCACCGGAGTATCCTGCCAGAAGCGGACGTAATCGGATTGGTCGCCACCGTTGAGATAAATTGCTTCTGCCTGATCGATGATGCGTACCACTTCCGGGTCGCTCGAATCTTCTCGGCCGAAAAACGAAAGTGTGGCCACTGAGTTGAGAGGGCAAATCGCCTTGATCTTTGCGTTTGTTTTCTCTAGGTAAGCGTCATCATCGCGCGCACTTAAAACCAGGAAATCTCCGCCGTTGGCGCGTTCACAAAGCCAGAGAAGCGCGGCATCTTGCTTCCCACCCCCACCCATCAATGCATATCCAGGCAAGGGCCGAACCGTGGAATCCGCCGCATTGCCGGCGCGCAGATATTTCCATTTGGCATGCGCAGGAGAAGCGAATGTGGAAAGACAAATAGCCGCGATGGCCATCAGGAAAGTTCTACGCAAAGAAATTTTATTGGGCATTTTGTGAATCACCGGCACAGAGCGCGGTCATAATTCAGGCGATCAGCGCGCTGAAGACGTTGGCGATGGCTGCATCTCCCGGCTGACGCGTTCTGTTTGCTCCATCACGCGGAG
>DATNHU010000201.1:0-7014 GCA_035604795.1 Candidatus Limnocylindrales bacterium | reverse complement strand
CATCGAGCCACACATCTTCCAATCGCCATCCGCCCCAACGCGGCGGCATCCAATCTCTCACTGACGGCCCGATCGCGTAAATCTCAGGCACAAACACAATAGGAATAATGCGACCGCCTTCAATCGCATCCCGCTCCGCTGCGTAACCCCTCTCCGGCGTGTCCAACGCAATCATTGCACCCTGAGTGCGTGCTTCACCAGCATGATCGCCAGCGGCTTGCTCTGTCACTACATCTCCCCAAAACGCTTGCAGCGCTTCGTCTGCATCCGGCGCGGTAAAATGCCGGCCCACCAGATGAACATCTGCGTGGTTCGGACCGTCTGTCGCCGGTGCCGCGGAAACGCTCATGACTATCCCCGCCTGCCGCGCATCCACGGCGATCCGCTGCGCCAAAGTTGCCGCCATCGGATCGCTTCCATCATAGTCCAGCGCCAACAGGGGGGATGAGGAAAACAGCGCGCGGATTTTCTTCGCCTGCTCTAAGTTCGGTGCCGTCGAAAATAGGAACGCATATCCTGAAAGCCATTGCGGCAATAAACTCCCTGCAGGCTCGCCCTGGCGTTGCAACAGCACGTTCACGATGGCCGCCCGGTCGATCGCCAGCGAGAGCGCCTTGCTGAATTGTGAATCGTAAGTCTTCGCCCCGCGTGGTGCCACCATCAACGAATACAATTCCACCGGCGCCGATGCCTCCACCCGCACGGCGGATTGAGATGCGCGGCGAGTCAAATTCGGCAGCACCTCAACAACTTCCGCGCGCCCCACCTCCAAATCCACCAATTGCTGCTGTGGCGCAACTCCAAGGCTTATTTCCAGGCGATCTACAAATGGTCGCCCGGCCCAGTAATCCTCGCTCGCGATCAGCACTAGCCGCTTCTGGGCCTGCCATTCTGCTATTCGAAATGGCCCCGTCCCGAAAACTGTGTCCTGAGCTCGATGAAAAATGAACATGTCTCGCGTTGCGAGATCGACTAGCAGGCCCGGCTCCGGATTCGGAAGTTCAAGCGCTATCCCTCGGTCGATAGCCGACACTTGCCAGGTGCCAGGCATATCCTCCTTCATCGCGGCCACCACCACCGCGGGAGTCAACGACGTTCCATCATGGAATTTCACTCCCGGACGAATCTGAAATTGCCAGCGGGTAAGACTCGCATCGTGCTCCCACGAGGTTGCCAACCCTGGCGTTGGTTTTCCCGTGTCGTCCAACCGCACTAGCCGCTCAAAAACCAATTCCAGCAATCTCTCATTGGCGTACCCGTCAGCCTCACTCATAAAGGGACTGCGCGGGTCCATAGAATTCACGCGCTCGCGCATCTCCACGCGAAGCACGCCGCCATATCGCGGCCTTTCCGCTGCGCCGGCAGAAATCAAGAAAAAGCATGCAACCAGGCACCCTGCAAACAAACTACCGAGAGCACCCCACCTTGATGAAATAAGCTTCATAATCTCCCGTCTTCAAATTTCGCACTACTGCGCGGGCCGGACCTCCGCCCTCCCCAGACCACATCGCGACAATCGGCCCATCCATTTCCATGGGATCACTTACAGCCCTGAACTCGCCGCCTGCCAGCTCATATGCAGTGATGGCGTCCATCTCCGTGCGGTCTACTGGCTGCGTCGCCAGTATTTGCCAGCCGGCACCGCAATCTGATTTCACCGTGGCGATATCTGAGCCCCACCCCGAAGCCGATCCCAACGGCTCCGATCCCTTTTCAGGAAACACTCGCACCTTCCCGTCTGCGCCGCTGGCCGCCCATGCGGGTTCTCCATTCACCTCCAAACCTGCGATTGAATAAATAAATGATCTCTGCGGCTGAATGGCATTGGGCCCGGCGGTGAGTGTCCACTCAAACCAATTCTGATTGCCGGAGATCGACCCGGAGGTGCTTTCATTCCGCGGGCCATTGAAAATCCAGGGATGGTCTCCGGGCGGATTGCATTTCATCGCTTCCACATGGCTGACATTCCCCGAGCAAGACGTCCCCTCAACATTTATCTCGAAATCCGACCCGGACACCGTCAGCCTGCCGCGCATGTCGCGAGGCCAGGCCTTCTCGTGAGGAATTGGCGCAGACGGGTAATTAAGTTCGGCGGCCATGAGTGACACTTTGCCGGAGTGCAACACCATTATTTGGCAGGATGTCCCCGTTCCCACACAGGCAAAATCGAGGATGGGAGAGTTGTCGGCGAATATCAATTCCCGATCCAGGTGCACGCCGGTAAGCCACTGCCCCGGATCCAGATCAGTAGGTTCAAATGGGACGATGAGCGCAGATTCTTTCTCGTCCGACGAATACACCGCCAGCAAAAGCAGCCCTCTCAAATTCTTTGAAAGCGAGACTTGGATACTCAGGTCGTAGGATGAATCGGCCACCACACGGAAGCCAATTGAATGTAACTCCGCAGCGATGGATTTCTTCAAAGCTTCCAAATCCGGAACCTGCATGGATCCCGTTACATCATTCATTTTTATTTGCAGCTTCTTCTTGTGATCAACCTGCGCTCCAAGTTTCCGCGCCAATTCTTTTGCTGCTTTTACCGCCGCATCGTCCGCAAAACTCGACCTAGGTATGACAAATGGAAAAGTGAATAGCAGGAGGGTCGCAAGCGCAACGCGCGGCGTTCGAGCCCGTAAAGCAAACAAGGTCCAGCAGTTCACGGCGAGATCAGCTTAATCTTAGCATAGGCGCCCATAACGTTTTCCCGCCACCGGCACGACATTTCCATCCTCGCCACGTCCAATCCTCCGGAAACATTTTCCCCGTTCCCGGCGTATATTCTCTAGCTGTCTGGGGAAATGGTAGAATGCCGCGCTCCCAAGTTGCTGCGGTTGCATACCGGGGCTGGGCCTTCAATTAGATTAACCCGAAGGAGAATCATGAATCGCTTATGGAAATTGGTGTTTGTGTGTGTCCTGTTCCTGGCGGCCGCCTCTGCTGCCCCCACTCAGGAAACCCGCCTGATGCGTTATCCCGATATTTCCAAGGATCATATCGTCTTCACGTACGCGGGTGACCTCTGGACCGTCCCGCGCACCGGCGGTCCGGCGCGCCGGCTAACCTCGCATCCCGGCGAGGAAATCTTCCCGAAATTTTCCCCAGACGGAAAATCCATTGCTTTCACCGGCGACTACGACGGCAACGTAGACGTCTTCGTCATGTCCTCCACCGGCGGCGAACCCCGGCGTCTCACTTACCATCCGGCCGCCGATAACGTGCTGGGCTGGACTCCCGACGGCAAGAAAATCCTTTTCCGCTCCAATCGCTACAGCCAGCCCCCCGACTACACACGCCTCTTCCTGGTTTCTCCCGAGGGAGGCACGCCCGAAATGCTGCCCGTCCCTCGCGCCAGCCTCACCAGTTTTTCGCCGGACGGCAACCGCATCGCCTACCTCCCGACTTCGCAGGATTTCCGCACTTGGAAGCGATACCGCGGTGGATGGAAGCCGCCGATCGGCATCTACGACCTGAAGAAAAACACCTACGAAGAATTGCCCAAGACCGCCGGCATGGATCTTTTTCCCATGTGGCATGACAACACTGTGTACTACATCAATGACGGCGACGGCGTGATGAATCTCTATCGCTATGACTTCGCCACGAAAAAATCCCGCAAGCTCACCAACTTCACTGAGTACGATATCAAGTGGCCCAGCCTGGGTCAGGACGCCATCGTTTTTGAAAATGGCGGCTTACTATATGTTTACGACCTCGCCTCCGAGAAAGCGACGCAGGTCCACATCACTGTCGCCGGTGACGACGTCGAATCGCGCGCCGGAATCAAAAGCGTTGGCGATTTTATCCGCGGCGCGGCCATCTCCCCCGGCGGCGCTCGCGCCGTATTTGAAGCCCGCGGCGACATCATCACCGTTCCCGCCGAGCACGGCAGCCCGCGCAACATCACCGCCACTCCCGGCGTGCATGAGCAGGATCCCGCGTGGTCTCCCGATGGCAAGTGGATCGCCTACCTTTCCGATAAAACCGGCGAATTTGAGCTCTACATTCGCCCGCAGTTGGGTGGCGACGAAATCCGCATCACCTCCGATGGCGCAGTCTATCGTTACGGTCCCACTTGGTCGCCCGACAGCAAGAAAATCCTCTATGCCGATAAATCGCTGAAGCTCTGGTATGTGGATGTCGATCAAAAGCAGCCTGTTGAGGTGGATCGCGACGCTCGCAGCCAGATTCGCGATGGCTCCTGGTCGCCGGATAGCCGCTGGATCACCTATTCAAGAACTGGCAGCAATTTCGCCAATTCCATTTATCTCTATTCGCTCGAACAAAAAAAGGCTACTCACGTCACCACCGGCTTTTACAACGACATAAGTCCAGTGTTCGATCCCGAGGGAAAATATTTGTTTTTCTTATCGACGCGCTTTTTCTACCCAAGCTCGGGAGTATTTGATCAGCGATTCAACTATTACGACACGGTCGGCATTTTCGCCCTCACTCTGAAAGCCGAAGAGCCTTCGCCCTTCACTCCGCAGAGCGACGAAGAAAAATCAGCGGACGCGGCCAAGGCGGGCGACAAGTCCGGGGATAAGGACACCGATAAAGACAAGGCCGCGGCTGCTGACAAAGACAAAGCCGCGCCTGCCGCGGGCGCGCAAACCGCCGAAAAAGACAAAACCGCCGTGAAACCCGACGACAAGACTGTAAAGCCTATCCAGATTGACCTGGACGGTCTTGGCAGCCGCATCGGCCAGGTCCCCGTTCCCGCGGGCCTCTACCAGAATCTTTCCGCCCGCAAAGGCAAAGTGTTTTACGTTTCCATTCCGCAAGAAGCTCTTGAAGCGGGATCACCTGCGCCGCCACGTCCTCGCGCAACTTTGCACGTTTACGATTTAAAGGCTCGGGAGGACAAGGTTCTCCTGGACGGATTCAGCGGCAGCTATGACCTGAGCTTAGACGGCAGCAAGGTGCTCTATCAGGCGGGCCCGCAATGGGGCATCACCGATGCCATTCCGGGTAAAGCAAAAGTCGGCGATGGCCATTTAAATACCGCGGCCATGCAAGCTCTTGTTGACCCCAAGGCCGAATGGGCCGAAATGCTCCTCGAGGCCTGGCGCATCGAGCGCGATTTTTATTGGGATCCGCAGATGGGCGGTCTCGATTGGCCGAAAATTGAAAAGCGCTACGCCGCGCTATTGCCTTACGTTCAGCATCGCAGCGACCTAAGCTACATCATCGGTGAAATGATCGCCGAGCTCAGCACCTCACACACGTACGTCCAGGGCGGTGTAACTCCAACTGTCACACGAGTTGGAGTCGGTTTGCTCGGCGCTGACTACGTCGCCGACCAGGGCTATTACCGTTTCCAGAAAATTTTCCAAGGTGAAAACTGGAATCCGCAAACGCGCGCCCCGCTCACCGAGCCGGGCCTCAAGGTAAAAGAGGGCAACTTTCTGATCGCCGTGGACGGGGTTCCCGTGCACGCCGACCATGAAGTCTATTCCTACTTCCAGGGCCTCGCCGGACAAGTTGTCACTCTCAAGATCAATGACAAACCATCCCCCGACGGTGCCTGGGAAATCACGGTCCGCCCCGTCGCCAACGAGGGCCAATTGCGCTATTTCGACTGGGTCGAATCGCGCCGCAGAATTGTCGAGAAAGCCACCGCTGGACGCATCGGCTATATGCACGTGCCCGACACCACGATTCCCGGCGTCATCATGTTCGACAAATATCTGAACGCCCAAATCGGCAAGGAAGGTCTCATCGTGGACGAGCGCTACAATCACGGCGGCTCCGTCCCCGACTTCTACACCGAAAAACTCCAGCGTCAGTTGCTCGCTCTCATTTCCCCCCGCGATGGCCTGGACGTTCCTGTCCCCGGCCAGGCGATTTTTGGCCCCAAGGTCATGATCGTCAATGAACTGGCGGGATCCGGCGGCGATTGCTTTCCGTGGTTCTTCCACTATCAAAAAATCGGCCCCATCGTCGGCACGCGTACCTGGGGCGGATTGATTGGATACAACCGAATCATTCCCATGATGGACGGCGGTTCCGTCACCGCGCCCGAAGTCGGCTTTTGGTCCACGGAAAACGGCGGCCAATGGATCGTCGAAAACAAAGGCGTCGACCCGGACTTCACCGTGGAAGAGCGCCCCGACGCAGTCGTGAATGGTCACGACCCTCAACTTGAAAAAGCAATTGAGCTGGCATTGGATGGACTGAAGAAAACACCGCCCATCCCCAAGCGGCCTCCCTATCCTAAGAAAACTATGTAATGCGCAACTGTCTTTTCCCAATCACACTCGCGCCCCGCGACCGCATGCAGTCGGTCGCGGGGCGTTTCGTGTTCTTGCCGAGCCACCGGCTGGGTGTTCGCCGCGCCGTTGACCCTCAGCTTGCGGCGGCGGTCGCTTGCTGAGGGGCGGCGGGTCGGCTGCGAGCCACCCGCAAGGGTATTTGCCGGCAGAACTCGTCAGTGCTGGTTCGGGCGCTTCCCGTTCGCAGCAGCGGTTGCCTTCGGTGGATCATCATCCTGCTGTAGCGCTGATCCGGAGAACGCCGACTTCAGCACATCTCCCGCGAAGAAATTCTTCCCGTCCATCGGCACCATGATGATTTGTAGTTTGTCCGACAACCGCTCCGCGATCATCTTCTGGATCAGCATCGGATTGGACCGCAGCGCCGCGGCCTCCAGGTTCAGCCGCTCGGAATCGGCGGCCGCGGTCACGCGAATCGTGTTGGCATCCGCCTCAGCCAGCAATTTCCGCTTGTCTGAATCGGCCGCGGCGGTCACGCGGATGGTGTTCGCGTCGGCCTCCGCTTCCAGCTTTCGCCGCTCCACTTCAGCTTTCCCGTCAATCACTTTGGACTCGGCCGCGGCCTGAGCGTTTTCAATCGTGGCTTCCTTCCGTGCCTCTGCCTCGAGCTTCGACTGTTCGATCTGCTTTTGCTTCAGCGGCAACGTGTACTGCATGGCATCGGCTTCGCCCTTGGCCTGTAGCACGCGCACCTGCGCTGCCGATTCCGCGTTCTTGATGTCGCGAGTCTTTTGCGCCTCGC
>DATNHU010000200.1:0-2173 GCA_035604795.1 Candidatus Limnocylindrales bacterium | reverse complement strand
GCCAGGTCAGATTACTGAATCGCTTTGGCGGTGTGAGGCGGGATTCGGCGAGATCATCAGCAACAGCTGCGGGTGATAGGCCACGGTCGCGGGCAAGATTGAGAACCCGCCGGGTGCGGTCGTAAATCTTGGCGATACTGGTCATGCTTTCGGAGCGCCACAACATGAAATACTCCGCGCCACGGATTAAACCGCCCGCGTTCACCAGATAGTCCGGCGCATATATGATGCCGCGACGAGCCATCGCTTCTCCCGCATCCGGGCCTGCGAGGATGTTGTTGGCGGAACCGCAGACAATTCGCGCTTGAATCTGGGGAACCGTTTTGAGGGAAATGACTCCGCCGAGCGCACAGGGCGCAAGCACATCGCAATTCGCGGAAAGAATTTCATCCGCCTGGGCGACGCGCGCTCCCAGTTCACCGGCGACTTTGGCAACGCGCGTGGGGTCAATGTCCGCGAGAATCAGTTCAAACCCTTCCCGGTGCAGAATGCGCGCGAGCAGGTGACCGACGCTCCCGACACCCTGAATTGCAACGCGTATTTTGCCGGAAATTCCTGCGAACTCGAGGCACGCGCGCATCCCATGCCAAACTCCGATGGCCGTATGCTCGCTGACATCGCCCAAATCGGGAGACGGTTCGCGTGCGACGAACCGCGTGGTGGACGCGATAGCGGCAAGATCCGCGTCAGCGATGCCGACATCCCGCGCACAAAAATAGCGGCCTGACAGGCTTTCCACCATACATCCGAAATCCGCGAAGGCTTCCTGCCTGCGCAAGCCATCGTGCAGCAAGATGACTGTCTTGCCGCCGCCGCAAGGCAACTCGGCGAGCGAGGCTTTGTAAGTCATGGCGCGCGAAAGGAGGAGCGCATCGGTGAGAGCGGCATCGTCGTTTTCATAGCGCCAGATGCGGACGCCGCCAAACGCGGAGCCTAACGTTGTATCGTGAATAGCAAGAAAGCCGCGGAGCCCCGTAGCGTTATTGTTGAAGGCAATGACTTGCTCGTGCTCGCCAAGCCGCTGGAACATTTCCATCAGAGTGAACTTTGCTGGATGGGGCACTGCCCGTCAACGGCCAATGTGGCCGCAAAGGCGGAAATCACTGCCAGGAGAAAAGCAACGGCCCCGCAGGCCAAATTGTCACGGCATGCGGGGCCGCGCACAGAGGCGGGCCGACCTTACTGCCTGCCGGGAATATTCTTCGGTGGATTCTTCTGCAACTCCTGCTTGAGAGTTTCGATGGCCTTTTCAAGCTGTGCGTCGCGTCCGGCAAGATCGTCGGGAGGAGTATTATCCACCCAAACATCGGCAGGGACGCCGTAGTTCTCGAGGTTGTAGCCCTCGATGTCCCACAGACCGGTGCCCGGGGTTCGCACCATTTCGCCGTCAATCAGCCGGTACGCGCCCGTACCAATCACGGAGCTATTGCTGTTTGTGCCGACCGTCTTGCCGAGCCCGAGGCGGCGGATGCCGTCAGGGAAAACCTCGGCGTCGCTGAAGGAACGCTCATTTTCCATGACCACAATCGGCCCGAAGAACGCGCGTTGCGGCCGGGTGACATAGGTCGAATCGCGGCCGCGCGTGAATTGATACTGGTGCTGCTCAAGGATTTCGAGCAGCTCCTGATCAATTCCACCGCCGCCATTGAAGCGCTGGTCAATGATCAGCGCTTTCTTGAAGTGGTTGTCGGAAAGATCGCGCTCAAATTTCGCAAGCGAGGGCGCATTCATGGCGCGAATGTGCAGGTAGCCGATTTCGCCGTTGGTCATTTTTTCGACCAAGGCCGTCCGGTCAGCCACCCACTTTTCATATTGCAGCGTGGTGTTGGCCATGGCATTGACGGGCGTGATGCGCACGGTCCAAGCACCATCGGCGGCCGGGCGAGAGTTCACCAGGAACTCAAACTTGCGGCCCGAGGCCATGTTGTAATACTTCCAGTAATTGTCGCCGGAATGGAGCACCGCTCCATTTACAGCAATGATGAAGTTGCCGGAGGCAATCTTGATGAAATCGTGGTCGGCCGGCCCCCCCTTGTAAATGGTGGTCACTTTGTAGAAGCCGGAAGAATCCGGAACGATTTCGAATCCGGGATATCGCGTTTGCAATGCGTCACGGTTCGGATCGCCGCCGCCGCTCATGCCGGTGTGCGATGCGTTCAGCTCACCAATCATT
>DATNHU010000199.1:0-18625 GCA_035604795.1 Candidatus Limnocylindrales bacterium | reverse complement strand
CGAGCCAATATCACTCTGAGGATGCCGGGACTGGGCGGCGGGCGACTGTGACCGTGTTGCCGGGGAGTATTCTGCGGCCCAGCGACAAATCGGATGTTCTTCCATTTGCGACACTCGGGATGGCCGCGGTGGGATTGGTCCTTTTAATCGCCTGCGCGAATGTTGCGAATCTTCAACTGGCACGCGGAGTCACCCGACAGAAGGAGCTGGGTGTCCGGATTTCCCTGGGAGCGACACGATGGCGTTTGGTGCGGCAATTGATGATTGAAAGCTTTCTGCTTTCAGGGATAGCCGGAGCACTGGGGTTGCTTCTTTCCTGGTGGGCTTCGGAGCTGCTCCTAGGAATTTTTCATCCGCCGGGCACGAGGGCCATCGTCCTGCAGGTCTCGCCTGACTGGCGGGTGGCGACTTATCTCATTTGCATTTCACTTCTGACGGGAATTCTTACCGGGCTTCTTCCCGCCATGCGCGTGTCGAGGCAAGACCCGCTGCGGGCCATCCGCGAGGAAGCAGGCGCTTCGACCTATAAGAGCGGTTCGAGGCTCCGAAGCATGTTGATAGTGAGCCAGGTGGCAATTTCATTTTTCCTGCTGGTGGGGGCCGGGCTGCTGGTGCGTGCGCTGGGGAAAGCGCGAAATACGGATCCAGGATTCGATATCAATCATGTGGCGGTGCTCTCGGTCAACACCCGCAGCCGCGGATTTAGCCCGGCGCAGTCGGCAGAATTCACCCGGCGAGTCATTGAGCGCGTATCGACTTTACCCGGTGTGCGAAGCGCGGCGCTTGCGGCCGCGATTCCGTTGGGAACAGATTTCATGTCCAGAGGATTTGATGCCGAAGGAAGCCAAGCCCAGCCGGGGCAGCAGGAAGCAATCGTTAGCTATGATGTCGTCTCGCCGGAGTTTTTTGACACGTTGGGAATTCGCATGGTCCGGGGCCGGGCATTCTCGCGCCAGGACGTCGCTTCCGGCGCGCCGGTTGCGGTGGTGAGCGAGTCGCTGGCGAAAAAATACTGGCCGGGCGAAGACGCCGTGGGAAAGAAATTTCGGGGCGGATCCGAAGGGCCCTATACAACAACGGTGATCGGAGTGGCCGGTGACACGCGAAGCGTTTATTTGTGGTCGGATGACCTGCCATACATTTATATACCGCCTTCCGGAGAAGATGTGGGCAGGGCGGGGCAAGTTCTGGTGCGCACAACGGGAAATCCCGCAGCTGTGATTGCGGCGCTGCCTGCGATTGCCCGGCAGATCGATCCGGGAATCGCAGTTACTTCAAGCTCCATGGCGGACAATTTTTCCTTCTGGATTTGGCCCTCGCAGATTGGCGCGACCATTTCAGCCACATTCGGATTTTTGGCCATGCTGCTGGCAGCGATTGGGATCACGAGCATGGCCGCATTCGCGGTGAGTCAACGCACCAGAGAAATTGGGATTCGCATGGCGTTGGGCGCGAGTCCGGCAGCCGTGGTGCGGATGTTGTTATGGCAGGCGGCGCGATTGGTGGTGGTGGGCGCGGTGCTGGGGCTGGCGGCTGCGGCGTTTGCGTCGCGAGTGCTTGCTCAATTTCTCTACGGGCTGAGCGCGCTGGATAGCGCGACGTTTGCGGGCGTAACAATTTTGCTGGGCGGCGTGGCCCTGCTGGCCTGTTATCTGCCGGCGCGGCGGGCGACCCGAGTGGATCCGATCATTGCACTGCGCTACGAATAAATCTGGGGCGCAGAGAACGAGAATCCCATGGGAACATTAATTCAGGACATTCGGTACAGCATTCGGATGCTGGCGAAGACGCCCGGATTCGCCGCGGTGGCGGTGTTGACGCTGGCGCTGGGAATCGGCGCGAACATCGCCATTTTTACGGTGGTGAATGCCGTGATTCTGCGGCCTCTGCCATTCCCGCACGCGGACCGGCTGGTCCGAGTGATGGCGAATTTAAATGCATCCAACGTGAAAAACGTGGGGATGTCCGAACCGGAGCTGGAGGACTTGCGCAACAACTCCGGTCTGTTTGAGCAGGTCACGGCGATCTGGCCGATCAGCGCGGCTCTCACCGGGGGAGACCAGCCGGAGAGAATTGAAGCAATGGCCACAAGCCCGGAATATTTTGAGTTGCTTGGGGCCCAAGCGAATCTTGGCCGCGTGTACGGGCATGCCGATGGCGTGCCTGGATTTTCGGATGCGGTGGTGATCAGCGACAGTTTGTGGCGAAGAGATTTCGGGGCGGATCCAAACGTTCCGGGACGAAAAGTGCGGATGGATACGGACCCTTACACGATTGTCGGAGTGATGGCGCCGGATTTTCGCCACCCCGGGCAGACAGTTTCAAGCGACGTGGACATGTGGGCGGCCACTGAGTTCAACGGCGCCCCTTTTACCAGCCCGCCGGTGCGCAATCAAAATTTTATACCGGGAACACTCGGACGGTTGAAGGCCGGGATCACGCTGGAGCAGGCTCAATCGCGGCTGGACTCGCTTGCGTCCCGATTGCGGGCGACGTACCCGAAGGATTATCCCGCGCAGGCGGGATGGGGGCTGAGCGTGGAATCGGCGCAGGAAAACCTGACGGGCAATGTGCGGCCAACGCTCGGTGTGTTGCTGGCGGCGGTGGGATTTGTGCTGCTGATTGCGTGCGTGAATGTCGCCAGCCTGTTGCTGGCGCGATCGGCCAGTCGGGTGCGCGAGATGGCGATACGGGGCGCGCTAGGGGCCACCCGTGGACGCCTGATGCGGCAACTACTGACGGAAAGCCTGCTGTTATCGCTAGCGGGTGGTGTTGCAGCGGTTCTGGCGCTGGGTTGGGGGAAGAAAGGGCTGTTGGCCATGGTACCCGCGGATTTGCCGCGATTGAATGAAATCCATTTCGATGGGCGAGTGGCGGGATTCGCGTTTCTACTCTCGCTGTCAACCGGAATCGTGTTCGGATTGGTCCCGGCACTGCGGGTTTCGGCGGTAAATCCCAACCGGGATTTGAAAGAAGGAAGCAGGAGTGGAGGTACAAGCCGGGGTCAGAACCGGTTTCGGAGCGCACTAGTGTCCACGGAGATCGCGCTTTCTCTGGTGTTGCTGATTGGAGCGGGATTGCTGGTGCGGAGTTTTTGGGGGATGTTGCAGGTGAATCCTGGTCTTGACCCGAAGAATGTGGGGATTGCGCAGATATGGATCCCGGTGCCGAATAATCCGGCGCTGAATCCGTATGCGAAACCCGGCACACTGGGAGCACTTGTCGCCGAGACGCTGCGACGTATCGGCTCGCTGCCGGGAGTACAGCAGGCGGCGATGGAGAGCGGGAACAGTTTGCCGTTCCTTGCGCCGCTCAGCGCATTTCCGTTTGTGTTCTCGGATGAAGTGACTACGGGCGGTGGCCGTCCGCAGGCGGAGTTTAATTCGGTCAGTCCCAACTATTTCCGGGTGCTGAAGGCGCCATTGATCAGCGGCCGTTTCCTGGAGGATGGAGATGCGGCCAAGAAGGAGGGTGTAGCGCTGGTGAATGAGATGTTCGTCAGGCGCTACAGCCAAAATCGAGAACCGCTGGGAAGAATCCTCCTGATTGGAAGAGGATCGGCTCAATTCCGAATCGTAGGAGTCGTGGGGGACGTTCATGACGACGGACTGGACGCGCCCGTGGCCCCGCGGATTTACCTGTCGATCCTCCAGAGACCCAGCAATGCGTTGACGGTCTATTTCCGCACGGCCGATGCGCCGAGAGGATTGAATGAATCCGTGGTTCGGGCGATTCATGCCGTGGATCCCACGCTTCTGATTTTTGGTGTGAGGACGATGGAAGATCTGATGGGAGCATCGGAGGGCCGGCGAAGATTTGTGCTCCAGTTAATGGAAATCTTCGCGGCGGCGGCGTTGTTGCTGGCAGCGCTGGGCACGTACGGAGTGATGTCGTATGCAGCGAGCCAGCGGACACGCGAAATTGGGATCCGGGTGGCGTTAGGTGCTCAACGGGAAGACATTGTGCTTCTGGCGCTGCGCCCCGGGCTAGTATTGACGCTGATAGGAATTGCCGGGGGCGTGGTGGCGGCGCTTTTGCTCACACGGCTGATGTCCAGTCTGTTGTTCGCGGTTAAGGCCACGGATGTAGTGACATACGCGGGTGTGTCGCTGCTGCTACTGATTGTTGCGCTGGCGGCGAGCTACATTCCAGCGCGGCGTGCGACTAAGGTGGATCCGATCATGGCGCTGCGCAGCGAGTAAGAGCTGCGGAAACGGAAATCCGGACGATTCCCAAACTAATTGCGGATGACCGGCGTCTAACTGATTACAAGAACCTGATAAGCGGCAGCGGGGGCGTGCATGGAATCACTGTGGAAAGACATCCGATTTGGCCTTCGGATGCTGATACAAAAGCCAGGATTCACGGCCATCGCTGTGCTCACCCTGGCGCTCGGGATTGGCGCAAATACCGCGATTTTCACGCTGTTTGATGCAGTTCTGCTGGAATCATTGCCGGTGAGGGAGCCGGGGCGGTTGGCGTTGTTTACGAACAGCCCCGGCGAGGGCACATCATCGGGAAGTGTGCCTACCGGCCAATGGCAATACTTCTCCTACGAATCCTACGATTTTCTGAGAAAACAATCGTTGCCATTTGAGTCGTTGTGCGCGTTCCGGGCCGGGGAAGGTCCGGTTTCCGTGCGTTTTGAAGGAAGCGGAGCGGATGGGCAGGTGGCGCGCGCCGTTGCCCACTTGGTCTCTGGAAATTATTTCACCGTGATGGGCGTGGACGCAGCGATAGGCCGCACGCTGACAACGGATGACGACAAGCCGAATGCGCCGCCGGTGGCGGTGCTCAGCAATGGATATTGGCAACAGCGGCTGAATTCCGATCCGGCCGCTGTGGGCAAGGTGGCAATCCTGAACGGGACGGCGTTCACCATAGTCGGAGTGACGCCGCCGGAATTTTTTGGGGAGCGAGTGCGGCGCCCTCCTGATTATTGGGTCCCGCTGATGTTTCAACCGCAAATCGAATTGCGCGAATCTTATTTGGAGAGAAAAGACACGTACTGGCTGTACTTAATGGGACGGCTGCGTCCGGGCGCGACGCGAGATCAAGCGCAGGCGGCCAGCACGGTCGCGCTGCAACAGTTTTTAACATTCAATGCCGGATCAAAGCTCACCGATGAAAACAAGGCCACCATTGCGAAGACTTACATTCGTCTCTACGACGGCGGCGCGGGAATCTCCGGTTTGCGGTTGAATTATTCGCAGCCGCTGCGGGTGCTGCTGGTTGTGGTGGTGATGGTGCTGCTGATTGCCTGCGCGAACGTGGGGAATTTGCTGTTGTCACGGGCGGTAGCGCGGAGGACGGAGATTACCGTACGCCTGGCGATGGGAGCGAGCCGAGGGCGATTGATCCGCCAACTGCTGACAGAAAGTGTGTTGCTCGCGGCACTGGGCGCCGGTGGAGGAATGTTGCTGGCAGTCTGGGCGATCACCGCATTAGTGTCGCTCGTGGCGCCCAACGCACCCATCCATCCGCATTTGAATGGACTGGTGCTGGGGTTCACTCTGGGTATTACGTTGGCGTCCGGGATTCTGTTTGGGTTGGCGCCGGCGCTGCAAGCAGGAAGAACGGATCTGGTTACGGCGCTTAAATTGGGTGGCGGACGCGTGGCGGGAAATCGGAAGAAATTTGGGCTCACGCAGGCGCTGGTGGTGGGGCAGATCGCGATATCACTGGTGCTGCTGGTGGGAGCAAGTCTATTTGCGCGAAGTTTGTTGAACATGGAAAAACTGCCGCTGGGATTCAATCAAGAAAATGTCTTGCTGGCGCGGCTGAACCCGCGGATTGCGGGGTACAAGCCAGCAGAGGTGGGCGCGTTGTATCGGAAACTTTACGACCGGCTGAGCGCATTACCTGGAGTCGAGGCGGCAACTCTTGCCAGCTACAGCCCGTTGAGCGGAAGCAACAGCACCAGCAGCCTGAACATACAAGGCTACGTGGAGAAACCACATGAAAGTCCCGACGCGCAAAGGATTTACGTGGGACCGAATTATCCGAAGGCCCTGGGTATGCCACTGCTGCTTGGCCGGGAAATCGGATTGCAGGATACGCCGGGCGCTCCCAAAGTGGCCATGGTAAATGAGGCTTTTGTACGCAGCTATTTTCCAAAGGAAAATCCGATCGGCCATCGGTTCAGTTTTGAGGGCGGCAAGGACAAGGCCGACATTGAAATTGTGGGAGTATTGAAGGACGCGCAATTCGAGAACGTGCAGAAAAAAGTCCAGGAGACCGTGTTCCAGGCGCTGCTCCAGGACCAATCGCAATTTGCATTGTCGGCGGAAGTGGAACTACGAACAGCGCGCGATCCGGGCGGAATGGCGAGCGTGGTCAGAACGGCAATCGCCCAGGAGGATTCCAAGCTACCGATCTCTGGAGTGCAGTCGCTCCGCGAACAGGTTGCAGGAAATTTTAATCAAGAGCGCCTGGCGGCGCGGCTGGTGAGTTTCTTTGGCGGTCTGGCGTTGCTTCTGGCCTGCGTGGGGCTTTATGGAGTTGTGGCGCAGGGAGTGGCGCGGCGGACGAATGAAATTGGAATCCGGATGGCGCTGGGTGCGCAGCGCGGAAGAATCCTGTGGATGGTGTTCCGCGACACAATGTTGCTGCTGATCGTCGGTTTGGCCATCGGGATTCCGGCGGCGGTGGGGGCCACGCGATTGATTGCCAACCAGTTGTTTGGATTGGGGCCATGGGATGCACTGTCCTTCGTGCTGGCAATTTTAATTCTGGGATTGGTAACGGCGCTGGCGGGGTTTTTGCCCGCACGGCGGGCATCGCGTGTGGATCCGATCGTGGCCCTGAGATACGAGTAACGAGGCGGAATGAAATCCGGCGGGCCGCACTTCGACTTTCAGGGCAAGCAGTCCCGCCCCTGCGGTTACTTCAGGTAGCGGCGAATATCCCTTAAAACTCTGGCGAACATGGCGGGCGTGAGACGGCCCGTCTGCGTGTTCTGTTGGCTTGGATGATAGGAGCCGAAGAGGCGCGGAAGTCTTCCAGGCAGCGCGAAACTTGCGGCGTGGGCGAAAGGAAACGCACTGGCGCGTGCGATCAATTTGCGAGCGACGAGCAGGCGAAGGTATTGAGTCCAGGCAATGTAGCCCAACGCGAGGATGGCGCGCGGGCGAAGCAAATCGAGTTCGGCTTCGAGATACGGTGAACAATTACGGATTTCGGCGGGAGAAGGTTTGTTCGCCGGAGGGGCACAACGCGCGACCGCGCCGACGTAGGCATTGGAGAGAGTAAGACCGTCGTCGCGGGAGATGGACGTGGGCTGGTTGGCGAATCCGGCACGATAGAGTTGCTTGTAGAGGAAGTCGCCGCTGCGGTCACCGGTGAACATTCGTCCCGTGCGATTGGATCCGTGGGCGCCGGGGGCCAGGCCAATAATCATTAATTCGGCATGCGGATCGCCGAAACCGGGAACTGGGCGGCCCCAATAAGATTCGCCGCGGAAGGCGCGACGCTTTACGCGGGCAACATCCTCACGATAGCGAACCAGGCGCGGGCATTTGCGGCACTGGATGATTTGTTGGTTCAGGGTTTTTAGATTTATTTCCATCGGTAGAAGTCTTACTGCTTTTCGATGGGGATTCGGAGACGGGCGCGGCATCCGTGAGAATCGCCACGATTTTCGAGAGCGAGGCTGCCGCCATGGGCCTCGGCGATTTGCCTGCTGAGGACCAGACCAATGCCGGAGCCGCCGGGCTTGGTGGTGAAAAAAGGAACGAAGAGGTTGGTGGTGTTGGTGAGGCCGGGGCCATCATCCTCGACAAAAACTTCGATGGTATCGAGGGCGCGCGTCCAGCCAACGCGGACGCCACCATGGGTTTCGAGCGCGGCGTCGGTGGCGTTGCGCAAAAGATTGATGAGGAGCTGATCGAGCTGATCGCCATCCGCGGAAATGATCTCTCGCGGGCCGGGCACAACGGTAACATTCAACCGTTTTTCAAGGCTGACGGTGCGAGCGATCCAGCGCGCCACGTCCACCGGGCCGTGCTGCGGTTGAGGGAGCCGCGCCAGACGGGCGTAGGCTCCCATGAAACGGCCGAGCGCTTCCGAACGTGCGCGAATCACGCCGAAGCCGCTTTGCATATCGGCGGAGGCGTCGGGCGGCCATTCGGCGGGCGGAGGCAGGCGGCGGAGCAGGCTCTCCATGCTTTCTGCGACGCTTTGAATCGGCGCAAGTGAATTGTTGAGTTCGTGTCCGAGCACGCGGATCAGGCGCTGCCAGGCCTGGCGCTCTTCTTCACGAAGGGCGCGGCTCAAATCAGCCAACACCAGCAGATTGTGCTGCAAGCCCCCCTCGCGAAATGTGCTTCGCCGCATGCCCCAGCGTCCCGTACCGCCGGGGAAACTGACTTCCATGGTGCGCGCGGGCTCGCCTTCGAGACATTTCGCCAAACCCAGTTCGACGGCGGTGCGGCCCAACATGCGATCCGCGGAAAGGCCGAGCAAGCGTTCGCCGGCGCGATTCACGACCAGCAGGCGTTGAGTGCCGTCAAAAGTGAACATGGCCACGTCAATTTCTTCAACGACCTTGCGCAACAGTGTGGTGGCTTCGACGGCGCCCAGGCGCTGCTCGCGGAGCGTTTGGCCGAGCGCGTTCACCTCACGAATGACTTCGCCCAGCGCATCTGGAGAATTTGCTCCGCGACCGCGGATGGAGAAATCTCCTTCGCGCATGGCAGCAAGCAAATTGGAAAGTGTTTGCAAGGGGAAAGCGACTTTTTGGCGGACCGAGGCCGCGAATCCCAGCCAAACGCCAACAATTAAAACGGTGAGTGTGACACAGACTCTGGTGCTGAACGGGCCATTGGGGCCATACCAGAGAAGTATCAGCGCGGCAACAGAACCGGGCAGGCCAGCCACCAGCGCCAAAATAAAGATGCGGCGCTCATGGAAAAGCTCTTTCATAGACCGTACTTTTGCATGCGCCGATAGAGTCCGCTACGGCTAAGGCCGAGCGCCATGGCCGCCTGGCTGACGTTGCCATCAAAACGCGCGAGGGTTCTCTGGACGAGATAGCGCTCGACATCTTCCAGGCTCATCTCCTCCAGGCGCGCGGCGCCCCCAGACGAAGCCGCCCGCAGACCGAGATCGGAGGCGCGGACCTGACTCCCCTGGGCCAAAAGAACAGCGCGCTCGACAGCGTGATCCAACTCGCGCACATTTCCGGGCCAAGGATGTTCAAGGAGCGCCTGCGTGGCGGCGGCGTCAAAGCCGGTGAGCGTCTTGCGATAGCGCTGGGCGTAAGTGCGGAGGAAATGATTCGCGAGCAGCGGAATATCCTCCCGGCGGTCACGCAACGGCGGGATCTGAATTTCGATGGTGTTCAAGCGGAAAAGCAAATCCTGGCGAAAGCGCCCGGCGGAAACTTCGGCGTTCACGTCGGCGTTGGTGGCGGCGAGTATCCGAACATCCACACGGCGAGTCTTGGAGGAGCCGACGCGTTCCATTTCACCCGTTTCCAAAACGCGCAGGAGTTTGGCCTGAAGGTTCATGGGCACGTTGGCGATTTCGTCGAGAAAAAGCGTGCCGCCTTCGGCTAACTCGAAACGTCCGACGCGGTCCATCTTTGCATCGGTGAACGCACCCTTCACATGGCCGAAAAGTTCGCTTTCAAAAATCCCTTCGGAGAGCCCTCCGGCGTTTACGGTGACCAGCGGCTTGGAGGAGCGCGGCGAAAGCGCGTAAAGAGCCTTGGCCACGACTTCCTTGCCCGTGCCATGTTCGCCGGTTATGAGCACGTTTGCGTCGGATGGCCCGACACGCGCGATCAGATCGAGCACCGGACGCATGGCTTCGGCTTCGGCAATGAGCGTGGGAAGAGAGTCCGCGCGGAGAAGGCGGTTTTCCGCCTCGAGACGGATCTGCCTGCGCAGGGATTGGCGCAACTCAACCTGGTTGCGAACAATGGCCAGCAGACGCGCGTTTTCCCAGGGCTTCTGTATGAAATCGCGCGCGCCGCGCCGCATGGCTTCCACGGCAACCTGAACGCTGCCCCAGGCGGTCATCACAATGACGGGAAGCGCGCTATCCATGGCCTGGATGCGCATGAGCAAGTCAAGACCTTCCGCGCCGGAGGTGGTGTCCCGCGCGTAGTTCAGGTCCATCAACACAATGTCAAATTCGCGCGCCTCCAGCGCAGTAATGATTTCGGCTGGCGATGCGGCCGACTGTATTTCGTAGCCTTCGTTCTTGAGAAGCAGCCGCAGAGCCTCGCGCACGTCGGGCTGGTCGTCGGCAACGAGCACGCGCGTGGGTGCGGGATTGGGATTTTTCATTCGGTCGTCGAGATTGCGTCCTTCGGATCGCCCTCCTGGAGGAGTTGGTCCGGCGAGCCGTGCTGCGGTCCGCCGGGCTCCGCCCCGTTCCTATTCTACGCGAATGCTTCCCGAAGACGTGCTTGCAGAAATCAGGGGGCCGCCACCGTGGGACTTTCCGCGAAGCTCATGCCTGTTTCCAAAGACGCCGCTCATGGTTAGCTCGTGGGTGCTGCTGATGGTGCCGGAACCGGTGTTGGCTTCCAACTCAAATCCGGCGTCGGCGGGCAAGTGAATTGTTACTCCACCTGAGCCAGTGTGAAGACGCCAGTCGCCGGTGGGGACGCCATCGGCGGAAATGTGCCCGCTGCCGGCGCGCGCGCTGATTCTGCCGTGGACACCGCGCAGTTCGATGCCTCCTGAACCAGTTTGAACGTCCACATCACCAGTTGCGGTTTGTTCGAGCTCAATGGTGCCGCTGCCCGTCACGGCGGAGAGTCCGCCGGCAATACCCATGGCCCGAATTCCACCGCTGCCGGTGGTCGCGCGGACGCTGCCCTTTATGTCATCCAGGGAGATGGTCCCGGAACCGGTGCTGGCCCGCAACTCGGCGCCGATGTGTGTGATGTGCAGAGAGCCGGAACCCGTGGTAGCTTCCACCGGGCCGCGAACCCCCTCGACCGTTTGGCTGCCTGAGCCCGTGGTGGAATGAAGACGAGATTCAGCGGGCGTGACCACTTCGTAGCTGATGGAAACGTTGCGGCGAAGCTCTTCGTCGCGAATCTCGCCGATGCGAATGGTGTTGCCTTCCTGCTCGATGGGCGGGTTGGCTTCCAGTTTGCTTACCTTGTCCTTGGCTTCACTGTCGGAAATGTGCCAGCCTTCGTTCACGCGAATCCTGGCACTCACTTGCACGCTGGAGGCATCGCCCGTGCGCACGCTGATGGAACCTGAGCCCGTGGAAATGGTCAGGTCCACGGCGCCCGAGACTTTCAGGGTGCGATCGAACGATCCTTCGGCGTAATTATCATCGGCGGCGCGTGTCACGCTCGCTGCCAGCGCAACGGTCATGGTCATGGCCAGCGCCAGCAGCGTCCCTTTTATGAAACTTGGGGAATATTTAGTGATTTTCATTTTCCAATCTCCTTTTCGCGAACTGACTGGGTCTGCGCGGTGAACCGCCCTCGAGACTAAACGATGGGACGATCACTCGTTTCGCAGCGCGATAACAGGGTCCACTTGAGTCGCGCGCCGCGCTGGTAAGTAAGACGCCAGCAACGCAACGAATGTCAGCAAGAGGACCACCACCCCAAAGGTGATCGGGTCGGTTGCCGTGACGCCAAACAAGAGCGATTGCATCAAGCGGGTCAGCGCCAAAGATCCGGCAACGCCGATGGCAAGCCCAATCATGGCCGTGAGCATTCCCTGCTTAAGGATCATGCCCAGGACATGAGTCTGCGCGGCGCCCAGCGCCATACGAACGCCGATTTCGCGCGTGCGCCGAATGACGGTGTAAGACATCACGCCGTAGATTCCGGCGATCGCCAACAACAGAGCGGTAGCGGCAAAGGCGCCAACCAAGATCATGTTGAATCGGCGCGATCCGATCGAAGCGGAATAAACCTGAGAAAAAGTGCGGAAGTTCGGAGGAACCTCGGGAGCGATATTGCGCACGATGTCACGGGCGGCGGAAAACACGGATTGAGGATCCGAATCCGCGCGCATGACCACCGTGATCGAGCTTCGCGGCCGCTGGAGTAAATTCACGTAGACGGTGGGACGCGCGGGAGTCTCCAATGCGTACTCGCGGATGTCGCCGACAATTCCGACAATGGTAAGCAATTGCAGGTTGCCATCCATGTTGCCGAATTCAATGGTATGGCCGATGGGATCCTGCTTGGGCCACTTGATGCGGGCGAGCGACTCGCTGATCACCGCCACGTGGGGCGCGTTGTAGCCATCGCGGTCATCAAACACCCTCCCGCGAATCAGGCGTATTCCGAGCGCGCGGAAATAGCCGTTTGTTGCCGCACAGAAGTCGGCTTCACCGGTGCGCGATGCATCCTTCCAAAGCTTGCCGAAATCCTCCATCTTCTTGGGTAAATCGTTTTGGCTGGCCTCTACGAACAATCCATCAGGGAGCCCCTCATCCAGAGGTACGTCTGTGGCCGCTCCCACTTCCGCGACGCCGGGGACCTGGCGCAGTCGGTTAAAGATTTCGTTGAATTGTGCGGCCTGCCTTGCTTTCGCCGCAGGATCCTGATCCCAGGACACACCCCAAGGCATATCCAGGCCCATGGTCAGAACGTGTTCGGTGCGAAACCCTGGATCCACGGAAAGAACCTGGAAGAGGCTGCGCCCGAGTAAACCTGCTCCCACAAGAAGCGCCAGAGTGATCGCAATTTGTGCAGCGACGATGGCACGGCCAAGCCTGTGGCTGCTCTGCGATCCGGCCTGGCCACGGCCTCCCTCGACCAGCGCGCCGCGAAGATCACCGGAGGTCGCGCGCATGGCGGTAAATACTCCCAGGCCAACCGCCACGGCTACGCAAATTGCAAACGCGAAGAAAAGCACCGGCAAATTGATGGTCACTGATTCCAATCGGGGAAGATCCTTGGGCGCGATAGCGATCAATGCATCCACTCCCCACACCGCTGCGAGGACGCCAAAGAACCCGCCGGCAATGGAGAGCACCAGCGCCTCGGTGAGGAATTGCCTCACCAGCCTGCCCCGCGCGGCGCCCAGCGCCGAACGGATGGCTAGCTCACGGTCGCGGGCAGAGGCTTGCGAAACCAAAAGGTTGGCAACATTCGCGCAGGCCACCAGGAGCAAAAACCCAACAGCTCCCAGAAGCAGGATCAAGGCGGGGCGGACATTGGTGGTCATGGTTTCCTGGAGCGGGGTAATGGCAATGTCATGCAAAACATAAGGACCCTCACTGGCGTACTGGGCGCCGAGCCCTTTACCAATCGAGCTCAAATCCCCGCGGGCTTGATCCAACGAAACGCCATCGCGCAAGCGTGCAATCACTCGCCAGTTGTGCGCCGTTCGGCCTAGTTCCGGTTCTTCAAGTTCAGTGGGAAACCAAATGTCGGCGGTTGCAGGGAAATGAAACCCGGCCGGAAGCACGCCCACGACGCTATAAACACGCTTTTCAACCTTCAATTTGGATTGGGAGAGATCGGTGGGGGATCCAAGATTTTGTCTCCAGAAATTTTCGCTTACCAAAGCGACGGGAGGCGCTCCGAGGATTTGGTCCCCCGCAGCAAAATCGCGGCCGAGGAAAGGGTGCACGCCCATCACGGTAAAAAAATCTTTGGACACCGGCGCAACGAAAGTACGCGTGGGTTCGGCCGTCCCGGAAACGGATGTCACCCCACCCTCATATTCCGCCATCCCTTGCAGAGTGTGGTTCATCGAGCGGGCATCATGGAAATTAGGCTCAGCGAAATTCATGTGCGAGCCCTTGGCGCTGACTTCGTTGACGGTCACGATCTGATCCGGATTGGGGTACGGAAGCGGGCGGAGCAGGACGCCGTAAACCACGCTGAAAATGGCGGTGTTCGCGCCGACGGCCAGGGCCAGGGAAAAGATCATGATGCAGGTCACGCTAGGATTCTTGAGGAGCATGCGAATCGAATAACGAATGTCATGCAAGAATGTGGTCATGAATATCTCCTGGCACTTCCTATGAAATCATCTTGATTTCATTCGCAACGCAGGGCAATGATTGGGTCCACCTTCATGGCGCGGCGCGCTGGAATGTAGGACGCCGCGAGAGCCGCGATCGTCACGACCATCGCCACCGCCGCGAACGTGAATGGATCCCGCGAGTTCACCCCTGCCAACAAACTCTCCATTATTCGGGCCAGGGCCGTGGCGGCGATGATACCGGCAATCACGCCGACAATAATCAGGCGGCTGCTTTGCAGAAGGATCATGCGCAATACGTCCCGAGGCTGCGCGCCATAGGCCAGGCGAATGCCAATTTCGCGGGTGCGCTGCGACACGGTGTAGGCCACAACGCCGTAGATACCGATGGAAGCCAGCGCCAGTGCCAATCCAGCAAAGATCCCCAGCAACGAAAGATTGAAGCGCCGGAGCGATCCGGAGTCTTCAAACAACTGCTCGAGCGTCTGGACACCAAAAATTGGTGCGTCCGGACTGACCGAACGGACTGCCTCGCGGATCGAGTTGGTCAAGCTTGTGGGCGGGACAGTGGTCCGCACGGCAATGGCCATGCTGCTTTCGAGCAGGGTAATAAATCCAGCGGGCACCTGCGTGTATGGGTAGTAGGCGGTGGGCTCGAGCGGGATGTCAGTGCTCCAATGGCGAACGTCCGCGACAACTCCGACGACGGTACACCACTTCGCGCCCGGCAAGTTTGGCAGGATGCGTTTGCCGAGGGGATTTTCTTTTGGCCAGTATTGAAGAGCCAAGCTCTGGCTGATAATTGCGACTGGTTCCGCATCCGCGGCGTCGTGTTCCTGAAATTCACGCCCACTGAGGAGTGCGATGCCCAGAGTGTGAAAATAATTGGGACTGATGGTGCGAAACCGCGTCACGATGGCCTCACCGCCCAGATTTTCAGGAGGGTGACCTTCCACCTGCACGGGCATCGAAGGGTCCACGCCGCCCATGGGGAGGTCGCGAACGATGGCGGCGGATGAAACACCTGGCAAAGCGCGAACTTTTTCCAGGATTTGTTTATAGAAAAGCGGGATTTGCGGCGCGGAGAAGTTGGCTTGCGGAACAGAAACCCGGAACGTAAGGACGTCCGCGATCTCGAAGCCGGGATCCACTCCGCGCAACAACCACAAGTTCTTGAGCAGCAGCCCCGCTCCGATCAGGAGCATCAGAGCCATGCCGATTTGCGCCACGACCAGAACGGCGCGATGCGCTCCAAATTTTCCGCTGGAACCGCGAGCGCCTTCCTTCAGCCACGAGTTGGAATCCACGCGCGAAGCCTGGATGGCGGGAGCCAGGCCGAAAAGCGCTCCGCCCAGCAATGAAATCACGAGGGTCAAGAGGAGGACGCCTCGGTCCATGGCGATTTCCGCAACATTGGGAATGCTCGCGGGGTTCATGTGAATCAAAATTTGAAGACCGCCGTAAGCCACCAGCAGCGCCAAGGATCCACCCAGGATTGCGAGCAGCAGACTTTCGGTGAGCAGTTGGCGGACGACGCGGGCACGGCCTGCACCAATGGCAATGCGGACGGCGATCTCTCTGCGGCGCGCCGCACCTCGAGCGAGTAGTAGATTGGCGATGTTGGCGCAAGCAATCAGCAAGACAAATCCAACGCAACCAAGAAGAACGAGCAAGGCGGGCTGGATGCTGCCGGTATTCCATTCTCGCAAGGTATAAAGGTCGGCGCCAAATCCAGCATCGTCATCGGGATTCTGCTGGTGAAGGCGCGAAGCGATGGCATCCAGTTGAACTTGCGCTTGAGATTTGGTTACGCCGGGATCGAGCCGGGCAAGGGCCACAAGCCAATGAACATTTCGAGCGGCGCGCGAAGAATCCGAGGCCGCCAGCTGCATGGGAATCCACAACTGTTCTTTGTTGCCGAAGAGGTCGAAGTTGGGGCCCATCACGCCGATGACGGTGTAATCAGCGCCGTCGAGAGTGAGAATCTTGCCGGGGATTTTTTCTTCACGGTTAAAGCGCTGCTGCCAGAGGTCGTAGCTCAGTATGACCACATTGCCGCCGCTGGGACGATCTTCCTCTTCGGAGAAATTGCGGCCCAAGATCGGACTGACACCCAGGACCGAAAAGAAATTCGCGGAAATTCGCGCGCCGTGCAAGCGTTCCGGCTGCTGAGTGCCCGTGAGGTTCAGATTCCCAACCGGAATATACGCGGCCATGCGGCTGGAAAGACCGTCCTGCTGTTTCCATTCCACGAATGCCGGGGTGGTGAAGATATTTGATTGGTGGTTTGGCATGCGCTGGCTGACGACCACGATTTGATTGGGGTCTTTGACGGGAATGGGGCGAAGCAAAACTGAGTTGACTACACTGAAAATGGCCGTATTGGCGCCGATGCCCAACGCCAGCGTGAGCACCGCTACTGTGGCGAAACCCGGATTCTTCCGCAGAGTGCGGATGCCGTAGCGAATGTCTTGAACAAAAGTCATCATTGTTCCATCTACAAAGTTAAGCTCGAACTATTCGTATCGCAATGCTTCCAATGGATCTGCTTTGGTGGCGCGGCGCGCCGGAACGAAACTGGCCACAAGCGCTGCGGCGGCAAGAATGAAGACCGCTCCCACAAAAATCAACGGGTTCATCGGACCCGAGCCGTATAGACCGCTATTGGTCAGGCGGGCCATGGCGACGGCAGATGGGATTCCAATGGCCAGGCCCGCAGCGGCCAGCAAAGCGCCTCTGCGGATGACCAGTCCGAAAATGTGGCGGCGCTCGGCGCCGAAGGCCATGCGGATGCCAAATTCATGTATGCGCTCGGCCACGGCGAAGGCCACGATGCCATAGACACCGACGACTGCAATCACCAGCGCAATCATGCCAAGGATGGCGACCATTCCGGCCATCTGGGCGTTGCCCGCGAGCTGTTCGCTGATGGCGTCGTGCAGAGACATCACGGAAAATGCAGGAAGCAGCGGATCAATTTTCACGAGCTGCTCGGCAGCGGGCCGGGAAAGTGAATTGGGATCGCCCGAGGTGCGAATGGCGAAGAAACTTTCCGCTGCGGGGGCTTGCGCGACGGGCCGGTAAATCACCGCTTCCGGAAGCGTGTTGGTCCAATCGTAAAGAACATCGCCGGTGACGCCGATAATTTCCAGCCATGGAGCGGAAGAATCCGGGCGGCCAACTTTTATTCTTTTGCCGAGCACGTTTTCGTGCGGCCAATAATGTTCCACAAGTCTCTGACTGACGAGCGCCACGGGTTGGGATCCCTGGTGGTCGTTGGCAGAGAACGCGCGGCCCGCTGCCACGGGGATGTGCATCGTGTTTGTGAAATCCGGAGAGATGGCCTGCGTCACGGCCCAGGGAGAATGCTCCAAGTCCGGCGAGGGCTTGCCTTCCATTTGAAAATAATCGAAAACCGTGCCGTTGTTGCTGAGTGGAAATGTGGTGAGCGCAGTGACGGATTGCGCGCCGGGAATCGCGGCGAAACGGTCCAGCGTATCGCGGTAAAATCGAGCGCGGGCAGGATCATCCGCGTAGCGCGATTGTGGAAGGTTTACGGCCAGAATCAAGACATGGTCCGGGTCGAATGGATCCCCCGAGTGGAGCAGTTCACGGAAGCCGCCAACGAACAAGCTGGCCAGGACCAACAAGACCATGGCGACAGAGATTTGCGCGATCACGAAAATACTGCGCAATCGCTGGCGCGATGAGCCGGATGTTGCGCCGCGGCCGCTTTCCTTCAGGGCTTCATTCAACTCCGGGCGCGAGGTTCCGAGCGCGGGCATCAATCCGGCCAACACTCCGCTCACCAGCGCGATCGCCAGTGTGAATGCCAGGGCCTGGCTATCCAATCCGATCCTGTCCCAGCCGGGAATAAGCCGCGTGATATCTGCGGGCATGGACCGCAACAGCAAGTTCAGGCAGAACCCGGCGAACAGAATGCTGGCCATCCCGCCGGTCAACGCGAGCACAACGTTTTCAGCGAGCAACATCCGCACCACTCGCCAGCGGCTTGCTCCCAATGCAGCGCGGACAGCAATTTCGCGCTTGCGCACGCTGCCCCGGGCCAGCTGCAAATTGGCGACGTTGGCGCAGACAATCAGGAGGACCACACCGACCATGGCAAGAAGGATGACCATCGCGCGGATCAGGATTGTGCCTTCAACAAATTCCGCGAGCGGCATCACGTGTGTGCGGCGGTCTTTGTTGGTCGTGGGGTAGGCCTGCTCCAGTTGGCGGCCGATGGTGGACATTTCCGCTTCCGCTTGCGCCAGAGTGACTCCTGGTTTCATCCGTCCGAACACTTTCAAATCCCTCACTGCCCGGTCGGATTTCTGTTGTGGAGTCAGCGCCAGCGGAGTCCAAATGTCAGTGGGCGCGGGGAAATTCAAATCGCCGGCCATGACTCCGATGATGGTGAAGGGCCGGCCATCAAGATTTACAGACTGGCCGAGAATGTTCGAGGCGGCTCCAAAGCGGCGTTGCCACAAACCGTAGTTGATCAGTGCCACTTGATCGTGGCCCGGCTGATCTTCGCCTTCAACGAATGTGCGGCCCAGCGAGGATTTTACTTCCAATAAATCAAAAAAGTTCGCGCTGACTTGCGCACCGAACACGCGCTCCGGTTCCGCGGTCCCGGTTAAATTTACGTCGCTTTGTTGATACGCAGCCAGATCATCGAAGGAATGGTTTTGTGCTTTCCA
>DATNHU010000198.1:0-6446 GCA_035604795.1 Candidatus Limnocylindrales bacterium | reverse complement strand
GATACGCTTTGGCGATCCGCCGAACGCGAACACGTGTCCGGTTTGCCTGGGCTTGCCGGGGGCGCTGCCGGTAATGAATCGCAAGGCGCTGGAGCTGGCCATGCGCGCGGCCGTGGCACTGAACATTAATGTCCAGGCCCTATCCCGGTTTGCGCGGAAAAACTATTTCTATCCCGACTTGACCAAGGGCTATCAGATTTCGCAATACGAATTGCCGCTGGCGCTTGGCGGATGGCTGGAAATTGAGGTGGAGGGCGCGCAAAAGCGCATAGGGATCACGCGGCTGCACCTGGAGGAAGACGCGGGCAAGTCCATGCACGAAGGTTTCGCGGAGTCGGCGACGAAAAGCTACATTGATTTTAACCGCTGCGGGACTCCGCTGGTGGAGATCGTCTCGGAGCCGGATATGCGGACGCCCGCTGAGGCATTCGCCTATCTGACGACGCTGAAACAAGTGCTGCTCTACACCGAAGTGAGCGATTGCAACATGGAGGAGGGCTCGCTGCGGTGCGACGCGAACGTGAGCGTTCGGCGGCGCGGCGCGGAGAAGTTCGGAGAGAAGGTGGAACTCAAGAACTTGAATTCGTTTCGATATCTACAGCGCGCGCTGGAATTTGAAATTCGCAGGCAAGTGGAAACGATCGAATCCGGCGGGCGAATTGCACAGGAGACCCGGCTATGGAATGTTGCCGCCGGGCGGACGGAACCGATGCGGTCGAAGGAGTTCGCGCACGACTACCGCTATTTCCCGGATCCGGATCTGCTGCCCGTCCAAGTGACGCCGGCCATGATCGAAAACATTCGCGGGCGAATGCCGGAATTGCCGGATGCAAAGCGCGCGCGATTCGTTTCAAGTTACGGGCTGACGGCTTACGACGCGGGCGTGCTTACGAATTCCTGCGCGTTGGCCGATTATTTTGAAGCTACCGTCAAGGCAGGAGCAAAGCCCAAGACCTCGGCGAATTGGATTGGAACGGAATTACTCAGGCGCCTGAATGATTCCGGCAAGGAAATTGACGCAAGCCCGGTGACGCCCACGGCTCTGGCCGCACTGCTCGAGGAGATGGAGGGCGGGCGAATCACCGCGGCGAGCGCTAAGAAAGTGTTTGCTAAAATGTTTGAATCGGGGCGGCCGGGCGCGGAGATTATTGCCGCGGAGGGATTTGCGACGCTTGCGGATACAAGCGAAATTGAGCGCGCGTGCCGGGAAGCGATCGAGAAGAACCCCGAAAACGCGGCCAAGTTTCGGGCCGGCAATGAGGGTATGTTCAAGTTTTTTGTGGGGCAGGTGATGCGGGCCACGCGAGGGCAGGCCGATCCGCAGGTGGTGAACGAAACGCTTCGCCGTCTGTTGACCTCCTGAAAGGAACAAAGATGGCTGCACTGAAAGTTGGAGACAAAGCGCCGGACTTCAAATTGAAGGCGGACGACGGACGCGAGATTTCGTTGAAGGATTTTGCGGGCAAGCGCGTGGTGTTATATTTTTTCCCCAAAGTGCTGACGCCCGGCTGCTCAACGGAAGCGGCGGAATTCCGCGATGCCAAGCCGCAGTTCGACAAATTAGGCGCGGTGGTTCTTGGCTGTAGCGCCGACCCCATCGAGGGGCAGGCGAAATTCAAGAATAAGTTCAAGCTGAACTTTCCGTTGTTGAGCGACCCGGATTTCACGGCCATCGAAGCTTACGGTGCGCGGCGGATGAAGAGTTTCCTGGGAAAATCCTTCCTGGGAATTGTGCGCAGCACCGCGCTGGTGGGGAAAGATGGGCGTGTTGAAATGATGTGGCCCACGGCAAAAGCGAAAGGCCACGCCGCAGAAGTGGTTGAAGCAATTTCAAGTTTGAAAGATTGATGGCGCGGCGTCGTTTGCTAGAGTTTCGCCAGGATGCCGGAAGCGGCCGGCGTAATTTGGAGATTATCGATCAGGCGAGTGGCGCGCCCTGCGCCGGATGTAGTACCCACATAAGCCGCAATCAACAGCAGGGACGGCGCGCCGATGAGCGCGATCGGCTCGAAAGTCTCTGCACTGACCAATTCAACGTAATCGGGGCGGACCAAAGGTTCAGACGTGAGAACTTCGCGCGCGAGTTCTAACAGCGCGGCAGCCTTGCGCTCTCCGGATGTGATCCGGGCAGCAGCGGCGGCCAGTGCGCGCGATAGCGAAGCGGCGGCGCGGCGCTCCTCGGAATTTAGGTAGGCGTTGCGGGAGGACATGGCCAGCCCATCCGGCTCGCGCACGATGGGCTGGACGGCAATTTCCGCATCGAGACTTAAGTCGCGCGCCATCTGGCGAATGATGCGTGCCTGCTGCGCGTCTTTTCGGCCGAAATAGGCCGCATGCGGCTGAACAATTTCGAGCAACTTCAGCACAACCGTGGTCACACCGCGGAAATGTCCGGGGCGCGACTTCCCTTCCAGGCGGTCGGCCAATCCTTCTACCGTGACATAGGTTCTGAAATTCGGCGGATAGACCTCCGCTGCTTCCGGCATGAAAATGTAATCCACGCCCTCCGCTTCTAACATCACGGCATCTTTTTCCAACTGGCGCGGATATTTTGAAAGATCTTCCTGCGGCCCGAATTGCGCGGGGTTTACAAAAATAGAGACAACCACGGGACTGTGGCCGGCCGACGCCGCGCGCACCAGCGAAAGATGCCCTTCGTGGAGCGCGCCCATGGTGGGCACAAAGCCAATGGAGAGGCCTTTGTCCCGCGCGGCGCGGGAAACCTGCTTCATCCAGTCTATGGTGCGAATGATTTCCATGAGGAGTGCGATGGCAGTGTGTCAGGCCGGAGCCTGGCCGGAACGCTCGCGATAGAAAGCGATCAAGTCACTGGACATGGGCTTGCCGCCGAGCTGGCGCAAAAGAGTGGTGACCTGGCCGCGATGGTAAGTGCTGTGATTCACGAGATGCTGCATGGTTTCCCACAACGGATGACGGAAAAGATTCCCGCGCGTGTTCCGAAATTCTACAATGCGCACGATATCGGCCTGCGAAAGGGCCCGGACATATTCACGCATCGCCTCATCCACCGTTTTCCAGCGCTCATCAATCTGAACAAGGTCGGGATAATTCTCTACATCGGGCAAACCGGTTGGCGAACGCCCCTGCCACCGTTCAAGATACAGCCACTCGACGTCCATGATGTGCGCAAGAGTGTTTCGCACAGAGCCGAAACTTCCGCCGAGCGGTTCGAGAAGTTGATCGGTGCTGAGTGATTCGCAGCCTTCGAGAGTGCGGCGATTCGCCCACTCGTTGTAAGCGAAAAGAGCGCGAACGGTTTCGAGGTCCATGGCCGACACATTAGATGAAATTGAGATTGATGCGCAAGGGCACGGCCGCCCGGAGCACCATCACCGGAGGGGCTTTTCCCGAGCGCGCAATTCGGCCGGCAGATGAAACGATTCGGCGTCCGACGGAAATCCTCCACTGTGAACGTCGTCGCAATATTCTCGGACGGCGCGTTTGACCTCTTCGCCGAGTTCGGCATAGCGCCGCGCGAACCGCGGCGTTGGGCCGGCGGTCAACCCCACTAGATCGTGGAAGACAAGCACCTGGCCATCGCAGTCCGGACCGGCTCCAATGCCAATGGTTGGAATATGCAGCTCGCGCGTGATGGTGGCCGCAAGTTCGCGGGGAACTGATTCGAGCACAATGGAAAATGCTCCAGCGGCCTCGACGGCGCGTGCATCGCGCAGCAGGTGGTCGGCGGCTTCGGGCGTGCGTCCCTGCACGCGGAATCCGCCAAAGGCGTTCACGGATTGCGGTGTGAGTCCGACATGGCCCATCACCGGGATTTCCGCCTCCACCAGGCGCGAGATAACCTCAAGCCTGCGCTCGCCGCCTTCGAGCTTCACGGCTTCGGCGCCGCCTTCCTTGACCAAGCGAAGGGCATTGGCGATGGCATCTTTCGCACCCGTGTGATAACTGCCGTAGGACATGTCCGCCACAACCAGGGCACGCCGAATTCCCCGGCGCACGGCGCGAGTGTGGTGAAGCATTTCATCCAGTGTAACCGGGACGGTGTTCTCGTAGCCGAGGACAACCATCCCCAAGGAATCGCCGACCAGGACGATGTCCACGCCGGCGTCATCCAAAAGACGAGCCGTGGGAAAGTCGTAGGCCGTCAAACAGGTGATGTGATTTTGACCGCCGGAAAATTGTTTGGAGGAAGAACTCGAACCGGGATGCGACTTGCGTCCTATAATGTCGGGAACGGTAATCCTACCGTTGCCCGCAACGGGCGTGGCGCTCATACTGACCTCCGGTGCCGTTCCCGTGCCACCCGAATGCGGGGCGGGAGAGGGGATACAGCCCAACCTAACTATTATAACAGATTCCGATGAGTCGGAGCCGGCTGATGCTCCCGGCACCTACCAAGGGCGCGTGTTAGAATGGCGCCCGAAACCCGCAGATATGTTCAAAAAAATACTGATTGCTAATCGCGGCGAAATCGCCGTGCGAGTGCTTCGCGCCTGCCATGAAATGGGCATTCGCGGCGTTGCGGTTTACAGTGAGGCGGACCGCTCAAGTCTGCACGTGAGGCTTGCGGATGAAGCCTACGCGATTGGTCCGGCGGCGTCGCGCGAGAGTTACCTGCGCATAGACAAGTTGATGGAGGTGGCCCGCCATGCCGGATGCGACGCGCTACATCCGGGCTACGGTTTCCTGGCTGAAAATCCCGACCTGCCGCGCGCTTGCGCCAAGGCGGGAATTGTCTTTATCGGACCGACTCCCGAAGCGATGGAAAACTTGGGATCGAAAACAGCGGCGCGCCAGCTGGCGAGACGCGCGGGCGTGGCGGCCGTTCCTGGAGCGCTCGATCCGATCGCAGAGCCGGCAGAGGTGCGCCGAATTGCGGAGGAAATCGGGTTTCCAGTCCTGCTGAAGGCCGTGGCGGGTGGAGGCGGAAAGGGAATGCGTCTGGTGGCCCGCGCGGAAGACCTGGATGCCGCATGGCGCGACGCGGGCTCCGAGGCAACCAACGCGTTCGGCGACGGGCGACTGTACATCGAAAAATATCTCCTGCGACCGCGGCACATTGAAATACAGATCCTCGGCGATCTGCACGGAAATTTGTTTTATCTTGGCGAGCGCGAATGCTCCGTACAGCGCCGGCACCAAAAAGTAATCGAGGAGGCGCCCTCGCCGGTGGTGTATCCCGAGTTGCGGCGCAAGATGGGCCAAGGGGCGCTGGCGCTGGCCCGCGAGGCCGGGTACACCAACGCGGGGACGGTGGAATTTCTGGTGGATGCGGAGCGTAATTTTTATTTCCTGGAAGTGAATACGCGCCTGCAAGTGGAGCATCCCGTGACCGAAGCGGTTTCGGGATTGGACCTGGTGCAACTCCAAATCCGCATCGCCTCAGGGGAACGCATTTCCTTTGCGTGGCAGGAACTCCATCCGCGCGGACATGCCATCGAATGCCGCATTTACGCCGAAGATCCCGAGAACAATTTCTTTCCATCGCCCGGCACCATCCTGGCGCGGCGCACCGCCTCAGGTCCCGGTGTGCGCATGGACGAAGGAGTCTATCCCGGGTGGACGGTGCCGATGGATTACGATCCGCTGCTTGGAAAACTGATCGTGTGGGCCAGCAGCCGCGAAGAAGCCATTGCGCGAATGAGGCGGGCGCTCGATGAGTATTACGTGAGCGGGATCAAAACCAATGTGGATTTATTCCGGCGGATTCTCGCTGATCCGGAATTTTCCCGCGGTGAATTCCACACGCGCTGGCTGGATGAATGGCTCCAGAAGGACCATGGCGCGCACGGCCAAGCGCCGGATTCAGAGCAGGAGGCGCAAGATGCGGCGTTGATCGGGGCGCTGGCGTGGCATTTCGGAAGCAAGGGCGCGGATGATTCGCGGCGCGCAACACGTGCGGAAATCAGCGCCTCCCGCTGGAAGCTTGAGGGACGCGAAGAACAGGTGAGTCGAATCCCGCAGAGATGAATCGCAAATGAAATTGGAAGTCCACATTGGCGCAACGCCAGCCGGAGGGCCACGCGAGGGGGCACAAAAAGCTCATGGGCATGACGTTGAAGTGGCGCGCCAAGGCCGACGCATCCGCGCAACAATCGACGGGCGCACAATCGAAGCTGACGCCGTGGAGGTCGCGGATTGTACGTATTCAGTGGTCATCGAAGGCCGAGCGTATGAAGTTCGCGTCGAGCCGGGGCCGCGCGGCCTGCGCGTGCACGCGGGGCCGCGCGAATTCAGCATTGGCATTGAGGACCCGCGCACCTGGCGCGGCCGGCGGACGGGTGCGCTGGGGGCCGAGGGCCGACAGGAAATTCATGCTCCCATGCCTGGGAAAGTTGTCCGCGTGCTTGCGGAACAGGGAGCCGCGGTTGAGGCGGGACAGGGCCTGCTGGTGATTGAAGCCATGAAGATGCAGAATGAAATCCGGTCGCCAAAGAAGGGCACTCTGGAGCGGCTATTGGTGGAGG
>DATNHU010000197.1:0-3106 GCA_035604795.1 Candidatus Limnocylindrales bacterium | reverse complement strand
GATTTTCCGGCGCGTAAAGGTGCAGCGCCGTGGTCTGAGCAACTTCAGTTGTGAGTTGCCGCAACGGTGAAATATTGTCGAGCACGTAGAACGATCGGCCGTGCGTGGCGATCACCAAATCGCGGTCTTGAACGAGGATGTCGGAGACCTGCGTATCCGGCAGATTGAGTGAGAGCGATTGCCAGTTTTCCCCATCATCAAACGAAATGTAAATGCCGTGCTCCGTTCCGGCGTACAAGAGGCCCGGGCGCTTGGTGTCCTCGCGGACAGCATGAACGTAATCGTCGCTGCGGATTCCATGCACGGTCTTCTTCCACGATTTCCCATAGTCGTCGGTTCTGTAGATGTAGGGCGCACGGTCATCTTGCAGATAATTCTTCGCGGCCACGTAGGCGGTCCCGGCTTTGCTTGGCGAGGCTTCGATCAAGCTCACGCGAATCAAATTCGGCATGTCCGGTGGAGTGATGTTGGTCCACGTTTTGCCTGCGTCGCGCGTGATGTAAACCAGCCCATCATCGGAGCCGGTCCAGATTGTGTTCTGTTCCTTGTGCGATGGCGCGATGGTAAAAATCGTGCCAAAAATTTCCGGGCCGTTTTGATCGTGAGTGATGGGGCCGCCGGAATCGCCAAGCGTCTTCGGATCGGCCTTGGTCAAATCCTTGCTGATACGCTGCCAGCTCTGGCCGTCGTTGGTTGTCTTGTAGAGATATTGCGACGAAGTGTAAAGCGTGTTGGGATCGAATGGCGAAAATACAATCGGATACGTCCATTGCCACCGGTCCGGCAGGGTTGCCGCCGCTTCGCCCGAGAAAAAGCGCGGGTACACTTCGATGTCGCGCGACATTCCGTTGCTTCGGTCATAGCGCGTCAGCAACGCCCCCTGGCTTCCCGCATAAAAAATATTCGCGTCGCGCGGACTGGGAGCGATGTAGCCGCTCTCGCCGCCTCCCACGGAATAAAGCGCAGCGAACGAACCGGCGCCGCCGCCGCGCCCGCCGGCGACGCTCTGAACGCAAACCGTGCTGTTGTCCTGCTGCGCTCCGCAGACTTGATAGGGGAAATCCTTGGTGGCGGCCACGTGATAGAGCTGCGCGGTGGGGAATTCCTCGCGCGACCAAGTTTGTCCGGCCGTGATCGAGATGCTGCCCCCTCCGTCATTGCTTTCAATCATGCGGCGCGGATTGGTGGGGTCAAGCCACAGATCGTGGTTGTCCCCGTGCGGCGGACGCAGAGTGATATTGAATGTCTTTCCGCCATCGATGGATTTGTAAAAGCCAGTATTCAGCGCGTACACGGTATCCGCATTTTGCGGGTCGGCGAAAATATGCGTGTAATAAAACGCGCGCTGGCGCAATTTGCGGTCATCGTTGGATTTCGCCCAGGTCTTGCCGCCATCATCGGAGCGATACACTCCCCCATCGTCCGCTTCGACCAGCGCGTATACACGACTCGAGTCGGTCCCCGCCACCGCAACGCCGATGCGCCCGATAATTCCTTTCGGCATGCCGGGATTGCGTGTGAGTTCCGTCCACTTCTCCCCGCCGTCGGTGGATTTAAAGAGCCCGCTGCCCGGTCCGCCACTGGATGCCTGCCAGGATACGCGGTAGGCCTCCCAAAGCGCGGCGTAAAGCACCTTGGAATTGTTGCGGTCCATGGACAGATCAATTGCGCCGGTCTTACCATCGCGGAAAAGGGTTTTCTTCCAGGTCTTGCCGCCGTCGGTGGACTTGAAAACGCCGCGGTCGTCGTTGGGAGCGGCAGGATGGCCGAAGGCCGCCACATAAACGATGTCAGGATTTGCCGGGTCGATGCGGATGCGGGAAATGATTTGAGTATTCTCAAGTCCCATGTGCTGCCAGGTCTTGCCTGCGTCGGTGGATTTGTAAACCCCATCCCCCTGCATGATATTGCCGCGTAGGCAGGCCTCGCCCATGCCGATATAAACCACGTCTGGATTGGATTCAGAGACTGCCACCGCTCCCACGGAGGAGCTGTGAAGCTGGCCGTCGGTGACAGGATTCCAGGTCTCGCCGCCGTCAATGGTCTTCCAAAGCCCGCCGCCGGTCGCGCCGAAATAATATTCGTTGGGGCGCCCGACAACTCCCGCGGACGCGATGGAGCGTCCGCCGCGGTTGGGGCCAATATTTCGCCAGTGCAGCGCTTTGAAGAATTGCGCATCGAAGCCGCTGGATTGTGCTGATGACTGGGCGCGCGCATTGGATTGCCGCCCCAAATGGATTGTGAGCAAAAGAATTGATCCCAGCAGGCAAAGGCTTGGAAATGACACGCGGCGCTTCATCATCGTCCTCCGTCCCAGGTTATTCAGGGAACGCGCGTAGCATATTTCAGGTATGCGCTGGAGGCAATGGTGGAACGTGGGAATCCAGAGTTTATCGGGGTGGAGTTGAGTGTATGATTCGGCATTCCAGTATTGCGGAGGAAGCCATGGCCACTAATCCCAGTCCCCTTCCGCCACCCGTTTCAGCAAATGTTCCAGGGGGCCCGCCCCCTCCTCCGAAGAAGCAAAACCTTGTGCTTTGGATCCTGGGCGGCTGCGCGACGGTGTTGATCCTGGGGACTCTCGCATTGATTCTTGCAGTGCGATTGTTCGTTAAGACGCACGTCCATGTGGCCAGCAACGGCGACGTGGACGTTCAACTTCCCGGCGGCGGTTCCATGCACACTGGCAGCGCAAAGGACATCGGCGTGCCGGTTTATCCCGGTGCGGAGACAAATAAGGGCGCTAGCGTCGATGTCACGGTACCTGGACAGCAACGTGAGCTGAGCACTTCGATTTACTCCACATCCGACCCTATTGAGAAAGTGGATGACTGGTATCGCGAAAACCTCGACAAAGGCTACGAACGCCAGGGGCCCGGCCAATCACACATTTCGGTCAGCAGCAGGGGCATTCCCGTCGACTCCAACGCGATTGTTTACGTCTCAATGAAAGGGGACGTCACTACCATAGTCTCGCTCAGTGCCTCATTTGGGAAAACTCAGATCAATTTGATGAGAGTCAACACCGCACCGCGACAAACGCAATGAGCAATTGCAGGTGCGAATAAGATTTTGGAGTGGAGAGTGTATCCGCAAATCAAAAAGG
>DATNHU010000196.1:0-3562 GCA_035604795.1 Candidatus Limnocylindrales bacterium | reverse complement strand
CGACCGAATCCCACAATGAGCTGCCGCGATTCTTGGCCGTGCGCTCGGCAAGCCGCACCAGATCCGACGGCTCGAAATACCATCCGGGCGCCGCCAGAACCCGCGCGCACGCCACATCGTCGGAGGGAGTGGCAATCAGCCTGAGATAAGCCATCAGGTCGCGCACCAGCGGATTTTCAAGAATGGAAAGATTGCGAATCACAAAGGGAATCCCGCGTTTGGCCAGCTCCGGAACCAGCAGGTTGCGGTGAGTATGCGAACGGTAAAGCACCGCGAAGTGTCGCCACGTTGGCCCGGCCGCATGCAGCCGCGCAATTTCGTCGGCTACCCATTGCGCCTCATGCGCCGCGCTGCTCAGTTCAACGATGCGCACTTTTTCACCGGCCGGCTTCGTTGCCTTCAGCACTTTCGCCGGGAACAGCTCTGATCTTTCATTCAGCGAAATGACCTGATTCGCCACGCGCAGAACTCGCCCCGTCGATCGGTAATTCTGGGTGAGCGCCTGCACGGGTGCGGCCGCCTTCTTCGCTCCTGCCCCGCCTGCGAATTCTTCCAGGAATATTTGGAAGCTTCCGAACGACGCCCCACGAAACCGGTAAATAGCCTGGTCATCGTCGCCTACGGCGACAATGTTGCGGTGGTCGGCGGCGAGCCTCCACAGAATTTCTAGTTGCGCGATATTCGTATCCTGGAATTCATCGACCAGAATGTAGCGGAAGCGCTCGCGCAAACGCGCGGCAAATTCGTCATCCGCATCAATTCGGCGGACGGTTTCAAGAAGCAGTGAGCCAAATGTGAGCAAATGGCCTTCGCGCAAAAGCCGATCGCTGGCTCGATACGCTCCGGCGACCTCCTGCTGTCGGGCGGCTTCATCCTCCATCAGCCGCGCCGCATCCGGCTCAACACCCGATCCGGCTGCCATCTCCCGCCGCGCACGCGCAACCAGTTGATCGGCATAGCGCTGGTAATCGTCCGGCATCACCAGTTCATCCTGGCAGCGCGAAAAAAACTTTACGAAATCTCCAAGAAATTGACCCGGCTCAGCCAATCGCAGGAACTTGCTCAGTTTCAAGAGCGCCATATTTCGCCGCAGCAAAATCCAGTGGTCTATTTCATCCAGAACAAGGGACGATGGTTCCAGCTCTGCCAGAATCATCGCGCAGAATGCGTGGAAGGTGCTGAGCTGCACTTTCTTGCCGTGCTCGCCGGCGGTTTGTGATACGCGCCACTTCATTTCGCCCGCGGCCTTGTCGGTGAATGTGAGCCCGAGGATTTGCTCGCCCGCAAGGTCAGGTTGAATTTCCAGAAGGTAGCGTATGCGCTCGGTGATGACGCGTGTCTTGCCCGTGCCCGCGCCGGCCACCACCAACAACGGGCCGTCGCCATGCAGCACAGCCGCGCGCTGCTGCTCATTGAGCAGATCCGCAGGCGCCGCGCCGCCCGTCACATTTACCAACTTTGGCATGCCAAGCATCGTAGCTGATTCCCGTGCCCCGGAGTAGAGTCAGAATCAGAGTTCTCCGATGGTCAGCGTTCCCTGTGAACTTAAGCTTTCGCGCCTGCGTAGTGCTCGGCGACGCCGTTCTTGGCTGCCGCCGCTAACCAGCGTATAGTTTGAATAATCGAATACACCATAATATGAGTAGCGACATTGGTGAATTCAGTGAACGATGTGGAATAAACATGCGAATACTTCACTTTGGCGCATTCATACTGCCTTTGTTGGCTCTTATGCCCTCGGCTCAAGCGGCTCCACAGAATACGCAAGATCAGCTTCCTCCTAAGGCACCTCGAGCGGCTGACACCACTGCGACTTGGCGACCGGTTATTGAGTCTGCACAACCGGCGGTTTTAGTTATTCTCACTGACAAGGGCCAAGGGAGTGGTTTTTTGGCTAAGTCCGACGGAACAATTGTCACGAACGCGCACGTCATTGCAGGCATGTCGTCAATTCAAGTGAAACTTGCCAGTGGCGAGGTCTATCGCCGAGTTTATATTTTGGCGTCCGATGAAACGGAAGACATCGCTATCCTGCGGATTGAAGCTGCAGATGTTCCGGCCCTGCCTTTAGGTAACTCCAACGAAGTGAAGCCCGGAGATAACGTCTTACTTATTGGAGCGCCGCTTGGGCTTGAAGAGACGGTTTCTACCGGAATCATTAGCAACGTCACGCGACTTCTAGAAGATGGACCGCGAGTGATCCAGACCACGGCTCCGGCTAGCCCAGGCAGCAGTGGCGGCCCACTCCTCAACACCAAGGGTGAGGTCATTGGTCTGATGTCATTCGCAGTCGTTCAGGGACAAAACCTCAACTTCGCAATCCCGATTAACTATGTCCGAGGAAAACTTGACACGCTCGCACTCACCAATGGAGCCCGTCTCATCGACTCGAGCGTAGCCTCGCCGCCGGGCGCTCCGGCGGCGAGTGCGAGAAAGCATTCAGGGATGATGCTTGCAGGACTTAGCGGTCCCGGGACGCCTCAAGGATCATTTGAATTCATTTTTGTTCAACTGCTAGATTTCCTTTCAGGTAAAGGGGTTGACATGTGGGATGAGGCAGCGAATTTCAGCCCCACGACTTCGAGAGTTGTGTCTCTTAACTATTATCTGGGAAAATTGCCCACTTCTGGCGCCACAGGATTGCTCTACATCCTCGTCGAGCACCCTTATAACTTCAAGGAGAGTATCGAAGTTCGATGTTTTGACGCCAGTGGCAAGTTACTTTGGGAAGAAAAGGAATCTCATTCCGGCTGGTCTGAGACCGGTGCCACAAACGGAGTCTTGCAGAAGATCGAGAAGAAACTCGCACCTAGAATCGGCACTGCGGGGTTACCGCTCAAACAGGACAATTCTCCGCGTACCAAGGAATAACGCAATACCATTTTTTTTCAAGAATCTGGGTTTGCCCATCGACGTGGTTTTTCCCAAATTGACCCCCCCGCTCGCGGTGCCTATACTGAGCAACAGGGAGCAAACAGAAATGAATCAGCCCGTCATCTTAAGCGCCGTCCGCACTCCAATCGGAAAATTCCAGGGAGGCCTGTCCTCGCTAGCTGCCACCGACCTGGGCGCAAAGGTCGTCGCAGAAGCAGTTCGCCGCGCGGGCATCGAACCCAATACCGTGGACGAAATCATTATGGGCAATGTGGTCTCGGCAGGACTGGGCCAGAATCCCGCGCGCCAGGCGGGATTGCGCGGTGGGCTGGACTCGCGCGTCGCGGCGATGACCATCAACAAAGTTTGTGGCTCGGGGCTGAAGGCCGTCGGCCTTGCCGCGCAGGGAGTTCAGCTCGGCGAAATTGAAATTGGGGTGGCCGGCGGAATGGAAAGCATGTCCAATTGCCCATATTTATTGCCCGGCGCGCGCAACGGCTACCGCCTGGGCAACGCGGAAATTGTGGACTCGATGATCCGCGACGGCTTGTGGGACTCGTTCAACGACTTCCACATGGGAGTAACAGGAGAGCTGGTCGCCGAAAAATATAAGATCACGCGCGAGGAGCAGGACCGCTTTGCCGTGGAAAGCCATCAGAAGGCTTTGCGCGCAATGCAATCATGTTTC
>DATNHU010000195.1:0-3962 GCA_035604795.1 Candidatus Limnocylindrales bacterium | reverse complement strand
GCCCGCCAACTCATCTGCTTCCGGTTCACATAGCGAATCAACCGCTGCTTGCTGGTCGTGTTTTCCTGGCTCATGTGCCCAACATAGACGCCTTCCCAAAATTTTCAAGAAGAAATTTCAAAGAGGTTTTTTCACGGCTTCCGCGGCACGGGAATCCGGCGGTGCGCCGACACTTCCCCCCGAACAAAAAATTGCGTGGGAGAAAGCCGTAGATTTCTATATGGAGTTCGCCAAACGCGACCCTCTTTCCGACCGCGACCTCGTCGCGGCCAACTACGAACTGTCCGATGCCGGGAACAGCAAATCCCTTAAGGGGCGGCGCCTTCCGCCGGCAATGCAGTCGGTGGTCGAAGAAGCGGCTCCGGTGTATCGCGCTCTTTGGTGGCCCGAGCACGACCGCAGGAACCATGAATGGGCCATATCTGCCGGCTCGCTGGTTCAGGAGTATCTTCCCAGGATCGTCCGCCGAATTGCGGTTGCCTATCAAACCGACTGGCCCAAGGAAGCAATCACAACGGAAGTCGTCACCTACGCAAACTGGGCCGGCGCATACACGGTCACCAATTCAACCTTGATCACCATCTCAAGCACCGATCCGGCAGGCCAGGGCTACGCCGCTCTTGAAACGCTCTTCCACGAAGCGTCCCACGCAATGGTCAACAATTTCCAAAAACAATTGGATGATCATCTGCATGCCGTGGGCAAGAGCGCCACATTTCAGCTCACTCACGCCATCATTTTTTACACCGCCGGTACGCTTATCACGGAAGCCCTGAATACAAAAAATATCCATGATTACGTTCCCTATGCCATAAAGAACGGCCTCTACGATCGTGTCGCGGATTGGAAGCATTACAGGGACATCTGCGAAAAGGACTGGCTTCCCTATCTCGACGGGAAAACTTCGTTCGATGCCGCTCTCACAAATTTGGCCGCAGATTTTTGAGCCCGCACCATTCGTCCGCACCTTGGCAGTGGTATAGATATTATTTATCTGACGTGTGAGGTATAGAGGAGATACACTCTCACTGGAATATTCCCGCGTCCACTTCCCGCACGTTTTAACTTCACTCAATCTGAGCTAGACTGTTCCGCGCATTCTCTGCGTGTTTGGCCGGCGTAGTTTTCGCGTACAATCTTCCCGGGGGATTCAGGACGATGATCGAGAGAGTTGGTGTTGTCGGCTGCGGGCTTATGGGCTCCGGTATCGCGCAGGTAGCCGCGCAGGCCGGCTGCCAGGTTGTGGTCCGCGAAGTTTCGCCGGATCTGGTCGAAAAGGGATTGAAGAGCATCGAAAAGAACCTCGCCCGGCTGGTGGAGAAGGGCACGCTGTCCGCGGCCGACCGCGACGCCGTGCGCGGCCGCCTTCGCGGCACCACCAAGCTCGAGGATTTCGCCGACCGCGACATCATCATCGAAGCCATCATTGAGCAGTTGCCCGTCAAACGCGAACTCTACGCCGCCCTCGAGAAAATCTGCCCGCCCGCGACAATCTTCGCCAGTAACACCTCGTCGCTCTCCATCACCGAAATGGCGGCAGGCACCAAACGTCCGGCACGGTTCTTCGGCCTCCACTTTTTCAACCCCGTTCCGGTGATGAAGCTCGTCGAGGTGATCCGGACCATCGCGTCCGATCCCAAGGTCTATGAAGAGCTGGTGTCGTTCGCCAAGCGCCTGGGAAAAACACCTGTACTCACATCGGATCGCGGCGGATTCATCGTGAACCGCCTGCTGGTGCCATATCTGCTTGATGCAATTCGCGCTCTCGAGGAAGGCGTGGGCAGCATCGTGGACATAGACAACTCCATGAAACTCGGCTGCGGCCATCCCATGGGTCCGCTGACGCTGCTCGATTTCGTCGGCCTGGACACAACCTATTACATCGCACAAATCATGTTTGACGAGTTCCGCGAAAAGCGCTTCGCTCCGCCGCCGCTTTTGAAGCGCATGGTGCTCGCCGGATGGAATGGCCGCAAGGCGGGCCGCGGGTTTTACGATTACGCCGATCCGCAGAATCCCAAGCCGCTGGCATTGACCTGATTTGAATTCAACGGAGAAAAAGCGCGCATGAACTACGAAAATCTGCTCTACGAAGTCCGCGATTCCATCGCCTTCATCACCTTCAATCGCCCGAAAGTTTTGAACGCGCTCAATCGCCAAACCATGCAGGAACTGTTGATAGCGCTCGGTTCCGCGAAACTCGATTCCAAAGTGCGCGTCGTAATCCTGACCGGCGCGGGCGAGAAAGCGTTCATCGCCGGCGCGGACATCAATGAGCTGGCCCAACGCACGCCGGTGGACGGGAAGGAATTTTCAATTTTCGGACAGGGCGTCCTGCGCATTCTGGAAACCATGGGCAAGCCCAGCATCGCGGTCATCAACGGATTCGCTCTTGGCGGCGGATGCGAACTGGCGCTGGCCTGCTCCATGCGAATTGCCAGCAAGACGGCCAAATTGGGCCAGCCGGAAGTGAAGCTCGGGATTCTTCCCGGATATGGAGGTTCGCAGCGCCTCGCGCGCCTGTGCGGGAAGGGCGTCGCACATGAGCTGGTGCTTTCCGGAGAGATGATAACCGCCGAAGAAGCCTTGCGCATCGGCCTGGTAAACCACGTGTATGAGCCGGCGGAGCTGATGCCGGCCGCGGAAGCGATCGCCAAAAAAATTGCCGCCAATGCTCCGCTCGCCATCCAGTACGCCATGGAAGCGATCGAGCACGGCATGGAAATGCCGCAGGAGGAAGGTCTGTTCCTTGAGGCCACACTCTTCGGGCTTTCCTGCGCGACCGAAGACATGCGCGAGGGCACCAAGGCATTTCTGGAAAAGCGCCCCGCGCAATTCAAGGGTAAGTAGGGGATCCGCGCGCTGATGGCCAAGAATCTCGATCCGAAACCGGCAAGCGGCACTTTGCGCGCCAATGCCCTGCGCATTGGAATCGTCGTAAGCCAGTTTAACCAATTCATTACCGAGAAGTTATTGCGAAGCGCGCTCGACGCGCTGGAATCGGCGGGCGCCTCGGAAAAACAAATTGAAGTGGTGCGAGTGCCGGGGGCATTTGAAATTCCACTCGCCTCGAAGAAACTTGCCGAAACCGGCAAGGTGCAGGCCGTGATCGCCATCGGCTGCGTGCTGCGGGGGGAAACAACGCACTACGATCTCATTTGCACGGAAGTCGCCCGCGGCGTTCAACTCGCCCAATTGGACACCGGCATCCCCATCATTTTTTGTGTGCTCACCTGCGATACTCTCGAACAGGCCATTGACCGCGCGGGGCTGAAGGGCGGCAACAAGGGCCACGAGGCGGGCTTGGCGGCGATTGAAATGGCAACTCTTTCCCGCAAATTGTTCTCTGCTACGAAGAAATCCGCCATTCGCAAATCACGCGGCCGGCGCGGCTGATATGGCCGTTCGCCGAAAGTCGCGCGAATTTGCTTTTCAAATGCTATTCCAGTGGGAGATGCGCCGCGAATCCCCCGCGGTCATTGAAAAGGGATTCTGGCGCGGGGTGAAAGCGGCTGCTTCCACGCGGGAATTCGCCACTCAATTGCTGGAGGGCGCGGTTGCGCGCGCCGGAGAAATCGACAAATTGGTCGAGCGCCACGCCAGGGGTTGGACCCTGGAGCGCATGGCCGCCATGGACCGCGCCATCCTGCGTCTCGCGGTGGGCGAACTCCGCTCCACGGGCACACCTCCCAAGGTTGTCATTAATGAAGCAGTGGAACTGGCCAAAAAGTTTTCCTCCGAAGATTCCGCAGCATTCATCAACGGAATTTTGGATGCCATCCTCAAGGAAAGTGAAGCTGCCGCGCGTTGATTTTTTCATTGGTTGGAACATTGGTACCTTCGTACTAGAAGCTATTGCACAACCCTCCGTAAAACGATCATGAAGCAGGCGATATGAAAGAACGCACCGTAGATTGTGAGCGAACGGTCGTAGCGCACGACCAAACGCCGGAAGTTTCCCA
>DATNHU010000194.1:0-4556 GCA_035604795.1 Candidatus Limnocylindrales bacterium | reverse complement strand
TTTGCGTATGTGGACATTGCGGTCGCGGTGGAGTGAACCGCCGGTCCGGTCAGCGTGCCCACTCGGCTGCGGTACGGGCGGCATAATCCAGCACTCGTCCGGGAAGGACACCGAGATAAATGGTTGCTGCCAAACTGATTGCCAGAGCCGTTCCGAGCCCAAATGGAATACGCGGTAGGGGCAAGTCTTCGCGCGCTTCGCGCATATACATCACCACGATCAGCCGCAGATAGTAGTAAGACGCCACCGCGCTATTCAGAACGCCGATAATCACTAGCCCGACCAGGTTGGCCTGCAGGGCGGCGCTGAACACGTAGAACTTGGCGAAGAAACCGCCGGTAATCGGAATGCCAATCAAGGACAGAAGAAAAATTGTCAGCGTCGCTGCCAGCAACGGACTGCGCCGCCCCAGTCCCTCGTAGTCCTCTAGAGTGACGTAGCGTTCACCCTCGCCGGAGATGTGGCTGATCACAGCGAAGGCGCCCACGTTCATTGCGGCGTACGAGGCGGTGTAAAACATTGCAGCCGGAATGCCGTTGTTGGGCAGCGCGGCAAAGGCCACCAGCAAATATCCTGCGTGGGCGATGGAAGAGTACGCCAGCAGTCGCTTCACATTGTCCTGCACCAGGGCGCCAAGATTGCCCAGGGTCATTGAAAGCGCGGCCACGACCCAGATCAACCAGACGCGTCCGGGAGCGTCAGCCTCGAACATGATTCGCAGCAACACCGCAAACACCGCCGCCTTCGGAGCCGTGGACATGAATCCCACGACGGGCGCGGGTGCGCCTTCATAGACGTCGGGCGTCCAGATGTGGAACGGAGCCGCAGCTACTTTGAACCCCAGACCTACAAACATGAGCGCGACTCCAACGTAGGCCAGGATCGGGATATGCCCCGAGCGAAGAGCATTGCCAATTACGGCAATGCTGGTCGAGCCTGTGGCGCCGAACATCAGCGCGACGCCATAGAGAAAAAACGCCGTTGCAAACGAACCGAGCAGGAAATACTTGACCGAAGACTCGCTACTGATGGCGGCGCGCCGACGAAATCCCGCGAGGATGTAGGTGGAAATCGAAGAGATTTCCAGCGCGATAAAGATGAGGACCAGTTCCACCGCGGACGACATCAAACTCATGCCGAGTGCGCCAAACAATACCAACGCGTAATATTCGCCGGCGCGAATCCCCTGCACTGCCATGTACTCGTAAGAAGTCAGGATTACGACAGCTGTTACCGCCGCGACCAGAAAATGGAAGAAGACGCTGAAGCTGTCAACCCGCACCATGTTCCAGAATCCCAGGCCGGGATACTGCGATTGGAACAAGGTTGCGATCAACGCAGCCAGCGATCCAACCAGCGCAAGAGCGCCGAGTGTCTTTTGACTACGGCGTTCGTCCATTAGGGGATCGAGCACCATCACGACCATGCCAAAAATCGCCAATACAATTTCCGGCAAGATGCGGACGTAGTCAGCCGCCTGGGGGATTACCTGCGCTAAATCGGTGGCGTTGATCACCGGCCCACCATCTTGCTGGCAAGCTGCGCGAACGGCGCCAATGCAGTTTGCGCGGCAGGATCAATCGCATTCAGCCAAAGCAGCGGCGCCACGCCCATCACCAAAGCAACCACAGCCGTCGGCCACAGTGCGGCGCGTTCCCGTCCGCTCAGATCGTGTAATGACAAATTAATCTCGCGTGTGACTTTGCCGAAAAAGACGCGCTGATACATCCAAAGCAAGTAGCAGGCGCTCCAGATCACACCGGTTGCGCCCAGGACACCGTACACTGCGCGGTCACGGAAAGCTCCGCTCAGCACCAGGAACTCGCCGATAAAGCCGTTGAGCAGGGGCAATCCCACGGAAGCGAGAACGATGAACAGGAAAAACGTTGCGTACACCGGCATCGGTGTGGCGAGGCCGCCGAATTCGGCGATTTCATAGGTATGCCGCCGCTCGTAAAGAATTCCCGCCAGCATGAACAGAGCGCCCGTCGAGACTCCATGGGCCAGCATGACGAAGGTTGCGCCATCCAGCCCCGCCTGAGTGAAACTGAAAATTCCCAGCACCACAAAGCCCAGGTGGCTAATCGAAGAATACGCGATCAACTTTTTCATGTTAGGCTGCACCATTGCCACCAGCGCGCCGTAAACGATGCCAATCAGCGCCAGCACCATGATCCACCAGGCGTTGCTCCGTGACTGCTCAGGAAACAAGCCGAGATTGAAGCGAAACATGCCGTAGGTGCCCATCTTGAGCAGAACGCCGGCCAGCAGAACCGAGCCTGCCGTAGGCGCTTCCACGTGCGCGTCTGGGAGCCAGGTATGAAAAGGAAAAACCGGAACTTTCACAGCAAACGCGACAAAGAATCCGAGAAAAAGCCAGGGCGCGGCGCCAGTAAAGTTCCCGACTTGGCCATTGCCGATTGCGGCCTGAATGCTGACAAAATCAAAGGTGCCGGTCTTCGCGTACAGCCACAGGATCGCCGCCAGCATGAACATCGACGCAACCATGGTGTACAGGAAGAATTTCACCGCCGCATACACACGCCGTTCGTGCCCATAAATTCCAATGAGCAAAGCCATCGGGATCAAGGTGGCTTCCCAGAAGAAATAGAACAGGAATAAATCGAGCGCCACAAAAACACCGATCAGCGCGGTCTGCAAGACGAGCAGCAAAATAAAGAACTCTTTTACCCGCTCATGAATCGACTTCCAGGAAATCAGAACGCAGAGCGGCGTGAGAAACGTCGTGAGCACGACCAGCCACATGGAAACGCCGTCCACGCCCATGTGGTAATGGATATTGGGATTCGAGATCCAAAGGTTATTCACCTCGTACTGAAATCCGCTTTGCCCACGCTGAAAATGCACCGGCAGGTGCAGAGACAGAACAAAATCCAGCAGCGAGACCACCAGAGCAAACAGACGAATATCACGGTCACGCCGCGGAAACAGCAGGAGGAGGAGAGCGCCCGCCAGCGGAATAAACGTGACTAGCGTGAGCATCGAGTTGTCCAGCGCGTTGCTCATCGCATTCCCATCCAGATCATGTAAGCGATCACCACGGCGGCTCCCGCCGCGATCCATCCCGCGTAGGAGCGAAGATTGCCAGACTGCATGTGGCGTACCGCGTCTGAAACCTCGCGTGCGCCCTCGGCGCTGTTATCCAGCGCAGCGTCGATCACATCTCGATCAATGCCGTGCCACAGAATGCGAGTTGAGCCATCGATGAGCGGCTTCACAAAAACAGCCGCGTAAATCTCATCCACGTAATATTTGTGCACGAGCGCTTCATAAAAGCGGCCCAACGCGTGCGCAATCTCCTGCGGCAACTGCGGCCGGCGAAGATACAGCAGCCAGGCAAGAAATAACCCCGAAGCCGCAGCCAGCACCGAAATCGCGGTAAGCAGCGATTCCGAACCACCTTGTTCGTTCGGTTCAGGCGCGGGAGTTGCAGGGGCTGCTTCATCCGCCGAATACGCAGTCAGGCCGGAGTGAAGCGCTGGCGAGAGGAACTTGTCGAAGCGTTCACTGCCCACCCAACCACCACAAATCGAAAGCACCGCCAGAATCACGAGCGGAACCAGCATGATCGTGGGACTCTCATGAATCCCGCTGTGCCCATGTGGCGCGGGCGCCCCCGCCCGCGAGTTGATCACTTGCATGTGGTGATCGCCATGACCTACCGCTTCACCGCGGTACTCGCCGAAAAACGTCAAGAACCAGAGCCGGAACATATAAAACGAGGTCAAAAAAGCCGTGAACACGCCGATGAGCCAATAGACCCAGCTTCCATAAGGGCTCGAGTAAGCCCGCCAAAGAATTGCGTCTTTGCTGAAGAATCCCGCGAACGGCGGAAATCCCGCGATGGCAAAAGTCGCCGCCGTCATGGTCCAAAACGTCCAGGGAATATGCTGCCGCAATCCGCCCATGCGGCGCATGTCCTGCTCGCCGCCCACCGCATGAATGACCGAACCCGCAGCGAGGAACAGCAGTCCCTTGAAAAACGCATGGGTCATCAAGTGAAAAATTCCGGCAGAATACGCAGCTACGCCACAGGCCATAAACATGTAACCCAGCTGCGAAATCGTAGAGTAGGCAAGAACCTTTTTAATGTCCGTCTGGCAAACACCAATGGTCGCAGCGAACAACGCCGTCAGCGTGCCGATAATTGCGACCACCATCAAAGCCTGCGGCGCCCGGTCGAAGACCACATGCGAGCGCGCCACCATGTACACCCCTGCAGTGACCATCGTCGCCGCATGAATTAGTGCGGAAACCGGCGTCGGGCCTTCCATCGCGTCCGGCAGCCAAACATAAAGCGGAAGCTGCGCAGATTTTCCCGCAGCCCCCACCATTAACAGCAGACCGATCGCGGTAAGCAAACCCGCACCGGCGACTTCCGTCGGCATGCCGGATACGATTCGAAACACCTGCACAAAATTCAGCGAGCCGAAATGTTTGATCATCAGGAACAGCGCGATCAAAAAACCGAAGTCGCCAATGCGATTGACAATGAATGCTTTCTTGCCGGCAGACGCTGCTGAATCCTTCGTAAA
>DATNHU010000193.1:0-10062 GCA_035604795.1 Candidatus Limnocylindrales bacterium | reverse complement strand
GACTGCGCGAGCCGTTAACAATCCCGCGAAATTCGCGCAAGCGATGAGCATCACAAGTCCCACCGCGCCAAACAAAACAAGCAGCGCCGCGCGAACGTTGCCCGTCAGCCATTCATGCAAAGGAACGAGTACGGTGTGACGGTCCCTTTCGTCATCGGGATATTGCTCCGCGAGCTGGCGATCGATTCGGATTGCATCCGTCTGAGCCTCCGCCAGCGTGACGCCTGATTTTAGGCGCCAGTAGACGTGCAAGAAATGCACACCGCGCTGAGCCGCTGCTCCCGGGTCGGCTACCCAAAGAGAAAGGAAAATGTCCGCGTGTTCTCTCGGCGGAGAAAAGCTCGCCGACATTACTCCAATGACTGTGTAGGAGTTTCCGCCAAGCCGGATGGACTTGCCAAGAATGTTCGGGTCGGAACCGAGACTTGCTTGCCAAAACCGATTGCTGATCACAGCGACACGCGGCCCGCCCGGCACATCTTCTTCGGGTGTGATGATGCGTCCGAGCATCGGCGAAATGCCCAGTGTCTGGAAGAACCCGGCATCCACAAACCCCGCGCGCACCTGTTCAGGTACTGCTCCGCTGGTGTAATCCATCGGCGTGACATTGATGCCTCCACCACGCGAGAACGAATGGTTTTGCCGCTGGAATTCAATCACGTTCATGAGCGAATCGTTGTGATTCATGGCGGCCAGCTGCTGCGGCTGCTCGTAGGGAAGCGGACTCAACAGAATTCCATCCACCACGCTGAAAATGGCAGTGTTCGCGCCAATCCCCAGCGCGAGCGTGAGAATTGCAACCGCAGTGAATCCCGGATTCTTGCGCAGCATTCGCGCGCCATAGCGCCCATCCTGCATCAGGTCTTCGAGAAAGTGCATCCTCCGCGACTCTCTGCAATCCTGTTTCAATTGTTCCATCTCGCCCAGATCCATCCGCGCGCGCCGCCCCGCTTCTTCCTCGCTCATTCCCGCCGATAGGTAATCCGAAACTTGCCGCCCGATGTGGTATCGCAGCTCCGCATCAAGCTGTTTCTCCGCCACTTGTTTGTGAAACAATCGCTGCAGTCGTTGTAACTTCACGCCTCACTCCCCAAAGAATTCACCAATGTCGCAGCGCCACCAGCGGGTCCACCCGCGTCGCCCTTCGCGCGGGAAGATACGATGCAATCGCGCTCACGATCAAAATGGCCACTACATTTTCCGCGTAATTCGTGAAATCGTTCGGCTTGATGCCGAACAGCATGTCCGACAGCAGCGGAGTCAGCGCCACAGACAGTAGGAAGCCGCTGATCAGCCCCGGCAAGATGGGCCTGAAGCTGCTTCCAAAAACCATTTTCATTATGTCGGCCCCGCGCGCTCCAATCGCCATGCGAATGCCGATTTCGCCCGTGCGCTGCGCCACGGAATAGGAGAGCACCCCGTAGATTCCGACGCACGCGAGCAGCAGCGCGATTGCGGTAAGCGATGCCGCGAGCAACGACGCAAACCGGCTTTGCGAACGCGCTCGCGCGACCGTGTCCGACAGCGGCCCAACATTCGACACCGGGATCGTCTTATCTAGGAGCACGACCTGCGCTCGCACGGACGTGGCCAGGTTCGGCACGATTCCTGTCGTGTGAATCAGTACCGACATGGGCCGCGGCGCGAGTTGGAAGGGCACATAAATTTGCGGCCGCACCATAAGCGTGAGCGAGTGGCATTGGATATGCTTCACTACCCCCACCACAACCGCCCAATCGCGCTGAAACTGATAAGGTCCGCTCGGCGAATCCGAAACATTGAGCTTCTTGCCGATCGAATCCTCACCGGGCCAGAGTTCCTGTGCTAACACGTCGTCAATAATGATCACGTGCTGGTGCGCGGCATCGTCCGACTCTGTAAAGTCTCGCCCCTCGAGCAGCGTCGCCCCAATCGTGCGGAAATATCCGGGCAGGATCGAGCGATGATCGGCCATCACCGAGTTCTGCTCCTCCGGCTTCGCGCCTTCCTTCCAATAGTGGTCGTACCAATTCGCGGTGCTGTCGAGCGGAAGATGGGAAACTGCCGCGGCGGATCGAACCCCCGGGAGGGCCGCCAGGTTTTCCAGCAACTGGTGCAGCATCTCGTATTTCGGCGAAGGAATTTGAAAGCTGAAGACATTCTCCGCACGAAAGCCCGGGTCCACGCGCAGCACATTCACGAAGGTCCGCATCAGGAGACCTGTCCCCACCAGGAGTACAAATCCCAACGCTACCTCCGCCGCAACGAGCAACTTATTCCACGCGCGCCCCGTTCTCCCCGCCGTGCTCCCTGCTTCTTTGAGGCTTTGGGTCAAATCCAGACGGCTTGACGCCACGATGGGCGCGATCCCAAACAAAGCGCTGGTCAGAATTGCCACCGCGAATGTAAACGCCAGCACCTTAAAATCAAGATTGACCCCGCTGAAATTTGCGAGCGAAGCCGGGCGAGCCGCAAGGATTGCGCGTAGCGCGGCCCACCCGATGCCCAGCGCAGCCACGCCCCCGATGCATCCGAGCAAGGCGTTCTCCGTCAGGAGTTGGCGCACAAGTCGTCCGCGCGATGCTCCAAGCGCCGTGCGAACGGTCGTCTCGCGCAGGCGCCCGGTCGCGCGGGCCAGAAGTAGATTCGCGACGTTCGCGCAGGAAATCAACAGCACAAAGCCGACGCCGCCGAAAAGAAGCAGCAAAGTGCGGCGCACCTCGCGCACCACGTCATTCTGAAATGGAAAAATATAAAGGCGAAAGTTGGACGCGCCCGAACTTCCGCGCAGAGATCGTATTTGCTCGGAAATGGAATCGGCTTCCGCTTGCGCCCGAGCGGTGTTGCTTCCCGGCCGCAGCCGCCCAATCAGGTGAAGATACCCGGGGCCATTGGGATCTGAACCGTCAACAGACACCGGATAGAACAAGTCCACATTTGCCGGTACGCTGGCGTCACTGGGAAAAATAAATTTGAAATCCTTGGGCGTCACACCCAAAATCACTGCTGAATTCGCGCCGATTCGGATGGACTTGCCGATGATAGAAGGGTCGGAGCCGAACCTGCGCGCCCACACTCCGTGCGAAATCACCACGCCCCAGGGCGCGTTGGGCGCTTCATCTTCCGCGCCGAAGAAGCGGCCCAGCTCCGGCCGCGCGCAAAGCAGCGGAAGAAAATTGGTCGTGACGAAGCCGACTTTTACCTGCTCGGGTTCTCCGTCTCCGGGAATTACCCCGTTGGTCACCCATATCCCGCCAACCTGCTCAAATTCCTTCGTCCGCTGCCGGATCTGGAAAAGTTGAAATTGAGATGCCGGCGCTCGCGTTGCATTTCCCACTCCCACCAGAACGATGGCCAGGCGATCCGCATCCGGATAAGGAAGAGGGCGCAGCAGCACCGCGTTCACAACGCTGAAGATGGCGGTGTTCGCGCCGATTCCAACCGCCAGAGTCAAGACAGCCACGGCCAAAAAGCCCGGACTTCGGCGCAGCATTCGCGCGCCATAGCGCACGTCCTGCATCAGGTCTTCGAGAAAGTGCATGCTTCGCGCTTCTCTGCATTCTTGTTTCACGTCCTCGATCTCTCCGATTTCCATCCGGGCGCGCCGCCGCGCTTCTTCTGCGCTCATTCCCCTCGCAACGTAGTCCGCGGTCTGCCCCTCGACGTGGTATCGCAACTCCGCATCGAGCTGCTTCTCCGCCGTTTGCTTGTGAAACAATCGCCGCAGTCGCCGCATCATCGGCCCTCCCCTTATTCCACCGCTCCAAGGATCGTTTTGACCGCGTCCGACATCCGCGCCCAGCTCTCCATTTCATTCCCCAGTTGCTTCCGGCCCTTCCGTGTCAGCTTGTAAAACTTCGCCTCGCGCCCCGTCTCCGATTCCTTCCACTCTGGCTCCAGCCATCCGCGGTCTTCCAGCCGGTGCAGCGCCGGATAGAGCGAGCCCTGGTGCACCTGAAAGAAATCCTTGGAAATTTCCTTCATCCTCTGCGAAATCGCGTACCCGTGGATCGGCCCGAACGCGACAATCTTCAGGATCAGCATGTCCAGCGTTCCCTTCAGGAATTCTTTCTTGTCTTTGTCCATCATCCCCTTCCCATCTCTAATGCCTAGAAGTCCGACATATACGCCCCTGGGGGCATCTCGTCAACAAAAGATTTTTAGCCCCAATCGGACCGCGCGAACGGAGTGTGGAATCGCGCACAATCTCGTGCCCGTCGTTCTCGATTTCAGATAATAATGTTATGTATGAAGATGTCAGGCGAAATGGACTCCCGTCGGACGGCCAAGGAACTTCAGGTGACGCGAAAGCTTGTTCCCATCGCAGTTTCGCTGGTGCTGATTGCCGCGGCTCTTCTTCGTGCATCTTCAGCATCCGCCCCTGACGTGCAATCTTTTTTCCGGGACAGCATCGGGCTGACTCAGGGTCAGATCTCCGCCATAGGCGCTGGAAAACCGGTCACGAAAACAATGCCCCCGTGCAGCCCCGATGAGGTCTTCCTCTTCGGCGCCATCTATATCCACGCAACTCCAGAGGACTATCTGGAATTTGCCCGGGATCTCAATCGCCTTCGCAAGCTTCCCAACTATCTGGCGCTCGGCGTGTTCAGTAATCCCCCCAGGCTTTCCGATCTGGATGGCTTTTCGTTGGACGATGACGACATCAAGGCCCTGAAAAATTGCAGGCCCGGCGATTGCCTGATTCAAATCCCCACCAGTTCCATCGAAACAATCCATCAATCCATTAATTGGTCCGCCGCGGATGTGGACAATCAAGTCAACCAACTCGCTCGGAGCGGCGTGCTCGAGCTTCTGCTCGCTTACCAGCGTGAAGGCAATCGGGCTTTGGGCGTCTATAACGATAAGCGCGATCCGACCGATGTCGCCGATCATTTCGCATTCATGCTCAGCTATAACAAGGCCTTGCCGGAGTACCTGCCCGCTTTCAACAACTACCTTCTTTCTTATCCCGCCGGCAGGCCACAAAATGTCGAGGACACTTTCTACTGGGCGAAAGTGAAATTCGGATTGAAGCCGACCTTGCGCGTCGTCCACGCCATTACCATGCGCGGGTCGGCCGCCGGCGAGCCGGCCTGCGTCGTAGCCGAAAAGCAGCTGTACTCCAGCCACTATTTTGAGACGGCTCTGGATCTTTCCTTCTGCATCCGCGACGGCAACGATTCATCGCAGCCCGGTTTTTATCTGATCATGGCCCTGGCCTCCGAGCAGTCCGGCCTCACGGGCATCAGAGGCACTATCGTCCGCAAAGTCGCGGTGGACCGCTCTGTTTCCTCTCTCCAGGATGCTCTGACCACAATCCGGGCCACTCTCGAGAGCAAGCAATAGTGTCTTACTGACTGTGGTTGGCAGATCACTCCGACCCGGCCGTGTTGCTCTCTCCGTCTCCAGTTTCGCCATCGCAATTCGCTACAGTGGTAACATCGGTTTGGGCCCTCCATCGGCATATTCTGGGTGAACGTACATGAACGACCTCACAATCCGAACTTCCGACCAAGGCTGGCTGGCCCAACTCGTGAAGGCCTATCGCGACCGCGATCAGATCGTTATTGTGGATGACGCGCACGTCGGAATCGATCCTAGCAATCAGTCCCTTCTGGAAATGGGGCTGAAGACTGGACTCGCGCGCAACGAATGGACCGCGGCTCTGCTCTCCGCAGGCATGGGCATTTACGGCGCGGTGGTAATCGTTCTTGCCATTTTGGATCCGGAACCAACCAGCAAGCTGGGTCTGCTGATCGCCAGCGGGGCCGTCCTTGCAATCGGCGGAGGCTTTAGCGCAATCCGTATTCTCACCAGGCACAAGCCGCCCAACGTCCGCGTTTCGGCCAAGGGAATCGAAATTGAGTGGGATTGAGTTGCGTGACTGAAACTAGTGACCGTGGATTTATGGTTCCGCAAAACGTTCTTGCGCTTGATAATAATTCAGTTCGATGCCCCAATGTGTGCGGCCAGCCAATTTGCCATCGTCTCCAGATATTCCGGGGCGATGCTGCCTTCTCCTTCGCCGGACACCAATTGCATTCCATGGTCCACCTGCGGAAACACTTGAATCGTGAAATCTTTGTTGCCGCTCTGCGTCAGTGTTTGACGGATGATGTCAACGCTCTCTTTCACTTGCACCAGGCGATCCTGATCGCCAAACAGGAATAACGCCGGCACTCGCAACGCTTTCAGCGCAGGCACTGGATCGTAGTTCATCTCCTGCCCAAACCAGAGCAAGCTCCGACCCACTGGTTTGCTTAGCTCGGAAGGCGCAGGCAGCGGATCGAACAATCCGTCCTGCTGTTTTTTGACATCGTTGTACCACCTCTTGCCGCGCGCATTTTCCAACCCGTCCTTGGCCTTCTCGTATCCCTTGCCGCTGCTCATGTAATCCCAGACCTCGCGCCGCAATGCCGTGGCTTCCAAAACGTCACCCTCGGGCACGCCACGCGCCCGCAGCTCTTCTGCATAATAGAAAAGCATCTGCTGGCCCGGAGAAACTCCCGGGCCGGATACCGCAATCACGAAGGAAATGTTCGAAGAACGCGAGGCCGCGAGCGGGCCAAGCCACCCTCCCTGGCTGAGTCCCCACACCCCGATGTGTTGCGAATCAATTTCCCTGCGAGACTTCAGGTACGCAACACCCTCAAGCCCGTCATCGCAAAGATCCATGAACGGCACTTTCTTAAAGTCGCCGCTGGATTCGCCCACACCGCGCTTGTCGTAAGCCAAAGCCGCGATGCCGTGGGCTGCAAACCATCGAGCCGTGAAAAGATCCCTGCTCTGAGGGCCCGAGCCATGAAAAAGCACAACCGCGGTATGCCGCTGCGTTCCCGCGGGAAGCACCAGAGTCCCCGCAAGAATTGCGTCTCCACTACTAAAACGCACCGACTCTTCGGTGGCATCGTCCTTGGCGGAAGGCATCGGTGCAGGATGAGCGCAGCCAGCCAGAACCTGAATGGCAATTGCAAGCAATCCGGCCCGCAACACCATCAGCGAACGGCAACTTGAGCCACCGGATTCCGAAAAGTTCTCCCTGCGATTCTTCTCGCCTGCGATTCGGCCCTGGACTCGCGCTTCACTCATGTCGCAATGTCACGATAGGATCCACCCGCGTCGCGCGAACCGCCGGTATCCAGCTGGCGGCTAAGCCCACGGACACCAGCAACAGCGGCGCGATTGCAAAAGTAATTGGGTCACGCGTCCCGATGCCATACAGAAGCGGAGCCATGTATCGCGCAAGATACAGTGCTCCCGCAAGCCCCAGCGCAACCCCCGCAAGCGCGAGCCGCGCACCCTGGCCGATTACCATCCGCAGAATATCCCGCGGGTGTGCGCCCAGCGCCATGCGGATTCCGATTTCGTGGTATCGCTGGCTCACGGCAAAGGACATCACGCCGTAGATGCCGATCGCCGCCAGCGCCGCAGCGAGTGCAGCAAAAAGGCCCAGCAGGTCGAGACTCAGCCTCGGCTGTTCCACCGACGAGGCAACAACTTCTTCCATCGTCTGGACGTCATACACGGGCTCTCGCCGGTCAACGGCAAGCACTTGTTCGCGCGCCGAACTTGTGACCGACGCGGGATCAAGGGCGGTGCGCAGGACCAGATACATTGCACGTGTATTGAAAAACGGATCCTGGGTCTGTGGAAAATATGCCTGCACCCTGCCCCCCACGTCGAGGCTGTAGTTGTGCACGTGCGCCGCGACGCCGACAACTTTGCACCACACCGGCTGCGGCGGATTGGTATTGGGAACGTTATTGATCGAGATTCGTTCCCCGAGCGGGTTCCTACCAGGCCAGATGTCCGCGGCGAATTCTGAATCCACAATAGCCACTTCGGGGGAGGCCGCGGTGTCTGCTTCGGAAAACACCCGCCCGGAAACCAGAGGTGTCTTCATGGCCTCAAAATAGCCGGGGGTAATGAACCGCTGGTCCGTCTCAAGATATCCGTAAGCGAAATTGGGCACGTGCAGCAGCATTTGCGAAGTGGAGTTCTCCACGGCCACGGACCCGGATGAGTACGATGCTCCCATCGGCAATTGTGAGATCGCTCCGGCATTCTCAACACCGGGTATCGCCCGGACCTTCTCGAGCACGCGCTGATAAAATTGCGTTACCGCGGGCGCGGCCGAATAGGTGATTCCCGGAAGGGTCACGCGCATGGTCAGAACGTGGTCGGTCCGGAAACCAGGGTCCACGCGGAGGAGTTGGTAGAAACTGCGGATCGTCAATCCAGCGGCGGTTACCAGCATCAGGGAAAAGGCCACCTCGATGATCACCAGCGTGTCACGCAGCCTTTTTCCTCCGCGCCCTCCTCCGCCCCCTCGACCACCCTCTTTCAATGAGTCGTGGAGGTGTGGACGGGAAACGTGAATGGCGGGGGCCAGCCCGAAGAGAATACCGGTGAACACTGCAATGGCCAGCATGAAGAGCAGCACCGAAGGTTCCAGCCCAATCGTTCCTACTTGTGGAAGAATATCCGCGTGCATTCGGCGGATCGCTGGAATTCCCCAGGCGCCCAGAGCCAAACCTGCCGCGCTACCCAGCAGCGAAAGCAACAGACTTTCAGTTAACAGCTGCCGGATGCTCCTCCATCTCCCCGCTCCGAGCGATGCGCGTATAGCCATCTCCTTCTCGCGCCCTGAGCTGCGTGCCAGCAAAAGGTTGGCGATGTTCGCGCAGGCGATCAACAGGACAATTCCCACTGCGGCCATCAGAATCAGGAGTGCCGGACGAATCTGTCCCACCAACTCCTCACGGAGCGGCACCACGTAAATCCCCCACCCCATCTCCTTGGTGTAGAAGTTCGGGTTCTCCCGGGCCAGTTGCTGCGCGAACAGGTTCATCTCCGTCGACACCTGTGCCAGGGTCATGCCGGCTTTCATCCGGCCGATCACCCGCCAGTTGTGGTTGCCGCGATTAGCGGGATTCCCCCTGTCAAGCGCCAGGGGAACCCACACTTGATTGTTGCCTTCAAACCTGAATCCCTCCGGCAAAACGCCGATTACCGTGTAGGGGCGATTGCTCAGTCGAATCGTTTTGCCCACCACATTTGCGTCGCCGGAATAAAAGGATCGCCACAGATCGTAACTTATGACCGCGACCTGGTTGCGGCCCGGCTGATCTTCGTCCGCTGTATAGGTTCGCCCCAAAATCGGCTCAACGCCCAGCAGCGGGAACAGGCTCGCTGTGGAATAAGCCAGCGTGATCCGCTGTGGTGCTGTCTCGTCGCTTCCTACATTGGCGCCGGCATTTGCGTAGTACGCAGCGACCTGGTCAAAGGCGCGGTTTGTGTCCACCAGCTCGAACCACTCCGGATCGGAAAACGAATTCCTCGGAATTCCATCCCCGGTCATCTGTCCCCAAATGTTCACCAGGCGATCGGGTTGGCGGTACGGCAGCGAACTGAGCAGGACCGCATGAACCACGCTGAAAATTGCGGTATTGGCCCCGATTCCCAGCGCCAGAGTCAGCACCGCCACCGCTGTGAATCCAGGGTTCTTCCGCAGCATGCGTGCGCCAAACCGCAAGTCCTGCCAAAACGTTTCGATCCACGCGCCCCTTCGGGCGCTGCGGATTTCTTCCTTTAGTTGCTCTGGGCCGCCCATGCCCATTCGGGCGGAACGGCGAGCTTCGTTCGAGCTGATCCCATTGAACATTTGTTCCTCCTCCAGCAGGGCCGCGAAGCTTCGCACTTCGGCCTCGAGTTCCCGCTCCACGCCATCGCGGCGAAATAAGTTGCGGACCAAGGTCCGCATTCTTTGCAGCATCTCCATTCCTGACCACGCCTGTTGGTCGCCAGGCATCCGCTTGCCGGCCACAGTCAACCGGCTTGGTCTCGGGGCTACCTCCATATAGACGCTCGATACGAAGAAGTGTTACGTAGGGATGTCTAACGGGCGGGAGCTTCCCAACTATTGGTGTGCCGGCCTCAACTGCTGCCCCGTGGGTCCGCAACACACCGCCGCACTCTGGGGCGTGTCCGCTCGTTCTCCTCCGCGATTATTTTTTGGATGCTATACTCCCGCTGTGCAAATACACCATGAAAAGGGATGCGATTTGCTGCCGCCTGCCCACA
>DATNHU010000192.1:0-5086 GCA_035604795.1 Candidatus Limnocylindrales bacterium | reverse complement strand
CGCCCCCATCCTTAATTCCTTGATCCGGTTCTCATCCAGAATTTCGCAAGCTAACCCTTCCTCGCGGGCCATCTCGGCCGCGCGATCCGCCAAAATTGTCGGCGTCATCGTGTTCGAAGGCTCGTTCGCCAGCTCGCGCGTAAAGTTCTGCGATTCAGCAATAATCCGTCCACGCTCAATCGCCTTTTCCGCGCCGCCATTCGCATCCCATCCCAGGAGCGCGACCCATTCCACTGGCCCCTTATCTTTCTTGCCAGTCTTGTACTTATCCCCTTCAAAATCCGCGAGAAGCAAACCCTCCGCCACCGCTTCGGCGGACTCCATACTCGCGTCATTTTCACGCACTAGGAACGCCACTTGCTTCACACCCTTCGATTTCAGGGTTCGCAGAGCTGCACCCGCGATCTTCCTCAGTTCAGCGCTGCCAAATTTCTCGCGCTTTCCCGCACCTACCAGCAGCAACCGTTCAGCGGCCATCCCGGCCGGCGTGTGAACCAATGTCATTTCCAACGACTTGCCGGTCATTTCTCCGCTCTTCGCCAGCCTTCGCAGCAAGCCGCCTGTCGCCTGGTCTATCTCGTCAACCCTCCCGCTGACAATGTCGTCACCCTCAAACACGTAGCTGACCAGCGCCTGCGCCTCCACTGCCCCTGCTTTCCGGTTATCCAGGGATATTTTCATGGTCTCCTTTATCGCCTCCGCGATTGGTACATCGCATCCTTCACTTCTCGATCCGCTTCCTTCTTCCGCTCATCCGCGCGCCGGTCCCAGTCCTTCTTGCCCTTGGCCAACCCCAATTCCACCTTGGCAATGCCGTTTCGAAAGTAAATCCGCAAAGGGATCAGCGTCAATCCTTTCACCTGAGTCTTGCTGGAAACCTTTCGAATCTCTTCCCGATGCATTAGGAGCTTGCGCGTTCCGAGCGGCGAGTGGTTCCAGGGCCCTCCGGCGTTATATTCCGAGATGTGCGCGTTTTCGAGCCACAATTCGCCCCCCTGCACGTGCGCGTAGGCCTCCCGAATATTCGCTTTTCCTTCTCTCAGGGCCTTCACTTCCGTTCCGCGAAGCACCATCCCGGCCTCAAACCGCTCCAAGATCGAATAGTGAAAGTTCGCGGAGCGGTTTTGAGCCACTACCTGCTCCCCGTTTCGCTCTTTTCCCTGCTTTTTTTGTGGTTTTTGCGGCACGCCGTCCCATCATAGCTGTCCACGCTAACGGTATGCAAGCCGCCAGCGCCAACGCCAGTCTCCTGCCTTCCCTTTCCTCAAGCACCATTACTACTTCCGCGTCCCAACTAGTTGTCGCCATTCATCATGGATGGTAAACTCCTGACTCCAGCACGGCGTCTATACACTATGCGCAATTGTAAGCTGCCCCTATTGATTCTAGGTTGTGCCGCCATATTGCTTTCCGGGTGCCCCAAAGGCAACGACGAGCTAAAGGCTGGCCGCCAGGCCGAAGCCCTGCAGGATTACGACACCGCCTTGGTTCATTACGAACGCGCTCTCCGCGCGGACCCCACGAATTCGGAGTACAAGCTGAAGGCCGAACGCCTGCGGTTCGAGGCCGCCAATTTTCACGTGAATCAAGGTCAGAAACTCCGCGATAAGGGCAATCTGGACCAGGCGCTGGTCGAATTTCAAAAGGCAGCCGCGATTGATCCATCCAACGCAATAGCCGCGCAGGAAGCGCAGCGAACGATGGAAATGATTGCCGCGCGAAGCCAGGCCGAATCGCCCGCGCCGCCCCCTTCAGCGAGCCAGCCCAAATTGATGGACGGCCCGCCGAAACTGATACCACTATCCCACGCACCCATAAGCCTGAAAATGACCAATCAGGCCAAGACCATTTTCGAGACCATCGGGAAGCTGGCCGGGCTAACAGTTATTTTCGATCCTGACTTCCTTCAACAACAGACGCGGACGATTACGGTTGATTTGCCGAACGTCACCTACACACAAGCTCTGGACATTGCCGCGCTGCAGTCAAAGGCTTTTTGGAAGCCGGTCACCAGCAACATCATCATCGTGGCCTCAGAAGATCCCAACAAGCGGAAAGCGTTTGAAGAAGAAATCGTGCGCGTCTTCTACCTTTCAAACGTCACTACGGACAAGGATTTGACTGACATTGTTACCGCCGTCCGCAACCTTTTCACTCCAGCGCTGGCCCGTATCAATCCCATTGCATCCCAAAACGCGATTGTGATCCGCGACACTCCTGACAAGGTGATGCTGGTCGGCAGAATGATAGACGCGCTTGACAAAGCCAAGCCGGAAGTCGTTGTTCAGGTTTCCATCATCGAGGTGAGCAAGGACCGTCTGCGGGATCTGGGCCTGCAACCTTCGTTCTCCGGAACCGGCGGAATCGGATCACTCACATTTTCACCGCCAACGACGACCTCCTCTTCCTCTTCCTCCAGTAGCTCTTCAACTACTCCAACCTCGTCGGGGCTTCCTCTGAATCAGTTTAAGCATTTTAATACCGGCTTCTACAGTGCAACGCTTCCCAACGTCACGGCTGAAGCCATGATGACGGACAGCGCAACAAAGATTATTCAGAATCCTGAACTCCGCGCGGTGGATGGGACCAAGGCTCAACTGCGCATCGGAGACCGCGTGCCGATCGCCACAGGGAGCTTTGGCACTGGATTTGGCGCCGGATGGACAGGCGTAGGCGCAAGCTCGGTCCTGAGTCCTCTGGTCAACACTCAATTTCAATATCAAGATGTCGGCGTCAACGTGGACATTACTCCCCGGATACTTCCCAACCGCGACGTATTCTTGCAATTAAAAGTGGAAGTCTCTTCTGTAACTGGCAACGTCAGCATCGGCGGAATCACTCAACCTATCATCAGCCAGCGGGTCTTGGACGATCCGGGCGTACGTTTGAAGGACGGCGAAGCAAATATTCTGGGTGGAATCATCGAACGCACAGACACGAATTCCATTAATGGCTATCCGGGGCTGGCCAAAATCCCTATTTTAAAGTATCTGTTTGGCGGGGAGTCGATCGAAACTAAGAATGATGAAGTGTTCATCATCCTGACCCCGCACGTTGTCCGTATGCCGGAAATTACCGCCGAGAATTTGCGCAGCATCGCTTCGGGCACAGACTTGAACCCGCAGGTCCGTCTGGTTGAAGAAGTCCCGCCGGCGCCGTCTGACCAGTCACAACAACAACCGCCCGCGCAGGCAACCAGCCAAATCATGCCGGGGGTTGCAGTAATCGCCAACGGGCCGACAGTTACAAATCCTCCACCCGTAACTCCAACGACCCCAGGCGCAGCTCCGACGCTGCGCATCCAGCCTGACAATCTCACCCTCAAACCGGGTGAGACGTCAACCATTGGCATCGTGGTGGAAAACGTCACGGACCTTTCGGCATTGCCGTTCTTGCTGCAATACAATCCCGCGGTCATCTCGGTTGAAGAAGTTCGCCATGGCGGCTTCCTTTCGGGCGATTCACAGGAAACCATCGTGCGCCAGATTGACAAGTCTCGCGGCCAAGCGGTGATCTCCGCCATGCGCCCCACAAACGCTCCGGGAGTGAACGGGACGGGTACAGTGGTTGGAGTGGTGATCAAAGCATTGGCTCCGGGTGACTCGAAGCTTTCCATCGTGCAGGTGAACGCAAAGAATTCGGCTCAACAGCCCATCCCGCTTATCACCACGGAAGGCACGGTTCACGTGCAGCAGTAAACACGGAGGCAAATCATGCTCCGCCGCCCAAGCAAGTTCTGGTCATCCATCGCCGGGATGACTCTGCTCGAACTCATGATCGCGACGGGCATCCTGTTGATCCTTGCGTCGGCTGCCACGCCCCTCTTGCGGATCACCATTAAGCGGCAGCGTGAGGCCGAATTGCACCACGCCCTCCGCGAAATGCGCGACGCGATTGATCGCTACAGAGATGCCGCCGAGGCGGGCAAATTTCGGACAGAGCAAGGGTCCGAATTTTATCCGCCCGATCTCGATACTCTGGTTAACGGGGTGGACATGACCTCCAACGCTGCCGGCGGACTTGGTGCGCCCAATGGCACTGCCGGCGCACCTACGTTCGGAACACCACCGTCATCCATCGGGGGTTCTTCATCGGCTTTCGGCAACAATCCAGCGGGAGTCGGTTCCGGGAGCTCGGTCACAATGCACGTCCGTTTTTTAAGAAAAATTCCCGTGGACCCTTTTACGGGTACCGCGGAATGGAATCTACAATCCGTGTCGGATGACCCTAGTTCGACCTCCTGGGGAGGCAAAAATGTTTTTGATGTTCATTCCAAATCACAAGGAACCGCGCTTAACGGAACAAAATATGCTGACTGGTAGAAAAATCGGAAATTATTCTATTCGCAACTGGCAACTACGGTCTCATCAAAGTTCAGGCTTCGGATTCACTCTGCTGGAGCTGATGGTGGTCATGGCCATCATCATGATCCTTCTAGGCATGGCTGCGGGGCGCTATGAGCGCTCCATTCAGCAAGCTAGCGAAGCTGTCCTCAAGCAGGACCTAACCATAATGCGTGACGCCATCGAGGCCTATACTGCCGACAAAAATGCCGGACCGCAATCTCTGGATGATTTGGTCAGCCCCGACAATAGATATCTCCGCGAAATCCCAGTGGACCCAATTACGCGACGCAAGGATTGGGTGACGGAATTTGACCAGGTTTTGCTCAACCCGGACGAGACGACTCCGGGGATCACCGGCGTGCACTCTGCTTCCGAAGCCATTTCGCCATTCAGCGGCCAGCCTTACAGCAAGTATTGACCGGGTCAGGCCTCTTCCCATTAAGTTTTGCTTCCGTGCGGCCTTTCTTTCGCCCGATGGTCCAGCCATTCCATCATCATTAGTCCCGCCAACAGTGGCAATAACCAAATCACGCGGCTTTCGTACCTGTCTTCCACCGTCGACAATGCGCCGATAACGAACGCGTTGGCCGCAACCACGGATACGATTACCACGCCGAGCCCGAGCAATCGAAATGGCCTTTGCCGCCACAAAACCACCGTGAATGTGGCGATCACGGCCAATGACGCGATGACTGCCCAATTTTGAAGACTAGAGAAGAATTCGAGTGGCATCAGATTCT
>DATNHU010000191.1:0-2433 GCA_035604795.1 Candidatus Limnocylindrales bacterium | reverse complement strand
AAAGAAGCGAAGTGACATAGCCATCGCCGCGGAAACGTGAGCAACAGCATTTTCAGGCTGGCGAAACGTCCTACAACCGCTGAATTGCAATTCAGGCAGGCTCTATATTCGCCGCGCATGAAATGTCCGGGACAAGCAGTTTTATCGGGTTCATGAAGAAGCAAGCCGTTCGGACAAATAGCCTGATAGCCATGATGTTCCACTACAACAGGCTTGCGCAACAACTTGCAAAGCAACAGAGGGGCGAATGCTGGACCGGCGAGGTTTACGACATCCGATTGAAGAATAAGTCTCGCGATGCGCATGAATCCAGGACGGCGCGCAACATGAAACGGCAGCGCGGAATCATCGAACCCGCCTGGCGGTGTGGGTGTCGCGACGGTTAAATCCACCTTTTCGGTGCCGCTAAGGGAGATGAGCCCGTTGGCGAGAAGCATTGCGTGGGTTTCCACTCCGCCAACATTCGGAGCGAATGTATGCGAGTAAATCAACACTTTCATGCGGCGCCTTTGCGCGCGGTTTCCTGTGATTCTGCAGCGCGGTCCTGAAGCTGCGCGACCCCAAACGTGGCGTCAAGAAGGCGAATGAAATCCTCCACATTTGTCCACGGGGAGCACGTATCCATTTTTCGGCGAGCTGACGCTCCCATTGCTGCGAGTCGTGGAAAGTCCGCGAGCGCGGTGCGCAGGATTTCCGCGAGAGCATCCACGTCGCCGCATTTGAAAATGTAACCAGTCTCACCGACATCAATCAGCTCGCGCCGGCCGCGGATTTCGTCGCTGATGGCGACGGGTACTCCGCATAGCATGGCCTCGCATACGGCCGCGGGGCAGGCATCGTATTCCGAAGCCAACGCGAACAGATCAGCGGCGCAATAATTGCCGGGCATCGCGGATTGATTCTGAAATCCGAGAAAATGCACACGATCGCGGACGCCAAGTTGTACTGCTTCCTTTTCGAGCGAAGCGGACAGCGGGCCATCGCCCGCGAAAACCAGATGTGATCCGGGAACTGCGGCAAGATTGAATGCGCGCAGCACGTCCTGAGGGCGTTTCCACGGTTGCAATTTCGCCGCGCAGAGCACAACCGGTGCGGATTCCGGCACTCCCCACCGTGCCCGCGTGGCGGCGCGATTCGCTTCGCAGGCGCGCGCCAGCCACCAATCGTTATCCACCACCAGTGGTACGATGCCGATCTTATTATCGGGCAGGCCGAGGCTCTTCAAGTATTCCTTGCCGGCGAGAGACGCGCTGTAGGCGCCATCCGCTAGGCGATAAATGTGCGACAAGATACGCGGTTTAAGCCACAGTTTCCAGCGCGCACCATCGCGAAGCTGAATTGTGGTGGCATCGGTACCGAAAATAACTTTTGTGCCGCTCAATTTCGCGGCTGCCAGTGCAATCCAGAAACTTGCATAGCGATACCCGGTATAGAGCACCACAGCATCGTAGCGGCCCTTGCGCACCATTCTCCAAAGGCCAGTATTCAAAAGGCCCAAGAATCGGCCGAACCCCGGACGAAGAGAACGGTTCGGCACTTCCTTCCACGGATAACCATCGAGAAGCGGTACATCCCACTTGACCTGGCGACCAAATTCGGGATCTACACCGCCTTCGGCTCCCTGCAAACTGCAATAGGCGACTTCAATTTGAAGGCGAGGATGTTGAGCCATCAAGCGAAAAACGGGCGAGGCATATTGCACCGCGTGAGTGGAGACGAGCAGCAGCTTGTAGCTGCGGTCAGGCACTTCGGAGCACCTGTAAGAGGTTTGCGGCGATAACATCCCACGACAAATATTTATCGCGTGCGGCAAAACTGCGGGCACTCAATTCGGCGCGAAGAGCGTCATCGTTGAGAACGCGCGCAAGAGCATCGCCCAGCGCGTCTCGGTCACCCTCTTTTACGAGGAGCACGCCGGCTTCCGTAACAGGCGGACCAGTTTCCGGTCCCTGAAATGCGACCACGGGGAGCCCGCAGACAATTCCGGCGAGCGCGCTGCCGCGGCGGCTCGAAATTCCTCCGCGAACAAAAAGCAAAGTGTCAGCTTCGGAAAGACGGCGCTCGACTTCATCGGCGGGAAGCACGCCATGAAATTCAAGCTCGACCTGCGTGCCTGCAAGCGCGGCGTTTAATGAAGCAGCGGCGTCCTCCGCATGCCGGCCGATCACTAGCAATCGCAGGTTGGGGACAAGACCGGCAGCGCGGCGGACGGCGTGAGCAATGATTTCAACATCGCGGTGCAATCCAGGCGCACCGGTGACGCCGTAAATGGCAACGGTCTTGCGCGCCCCTCTCCCGACTTCGGATCGAGGACCGCAATCCTTACATGGTGTGCAAGTTCCAGAAAGATTTGCACTCACGGGAATGAATGTCGCTTTCCCTCGCGAAGAAGGCAGCCATACAACCGTCCCAATTGGAACAGGGAAAATGGAA
>DATNHU010000190.1:0-6282 GCA_035604795.1 Candidatus Limnocylindrales bacterium | reverse complement strand
TGGTCGAGCCAGGCTTCTTGGTTGTGGGAGCCGGAGCGGCGGACGACTTGGGAGCCCAGAAAGCCGGATCGGCCGCGATAGTTTGCTTGTCGGGATAGCTCATCTTTGGGTCTACGGCAAAAATGTACGGGTCGGAGCTGATGGTTCCCGAGGAGGCCAGCTCATTCAGTTTCCTTTGACCGTCATCGCCAATTGCGTCGGTATATTCTTTGCCATGGATGACAGCTGCTGCGTCCACGTCCGCGAGGGTTTTGTAATACGAAATGATCAGGAAGGTTCCGGCGGGCATGCCCGAAGTCACCTGAAAGACGGAATAGTTATAGGTCGGGGCGGCCTTGTCATGAGCGTCCTTGATGATTTTCCGGGCGGCCTCGAAATCGGGAACATGTCCCGGGCGTATCCTGACAATCGAGATGGAGAAAAAGCGCGTCAAGGGAACGCTGACGCCGGGGCGGTGGCTGAGATCGTCGCGGAAGCGGGCGATTATGCTGCGGGAGTCGGTGAGCAGCTCGCCGTCGGCGGTGTTGTCGCGGTCCAAGGAAACCTGGAGAGCGGTGTTCTTTGCTGTGTCCTCGGTATCCTTGCCCCACGCGCCAACGGAATCGTAGCGACTGATAAACCAGGCTTCGTTAGGGCCGGTGATGGAAACCATGGCGGTGTAGTTCGGCATCGCATTGCCGCTCTTCATGTCGCGGACAAATGCAGCTTCCGTCTTCTGATGGGCCGGGCCTTTTCCGGGCTTCACGAACTCACGATAGATTTGAATATACTTCGGGGGAGGTGTGGCATCCTGAGCGGAACCGACGGTCACGCAGAGGAGAGACAGACCAACGGCGAGATAAGGGTAAAACTTTTTCATTAGCAAAGTCCTTTAATTTGAATTGGAAACAGTGCCAGAGAGTGGGCACCTCACCCGCAAAGGGTAGGGGAGCCGACTTTATCTATATGTGGGTGACAGCGCGACTCGTCTGGTTGGGAGGACAGTATGTCTTTAGGATGTAGAAGTCAATCAAGTTGTGCAAGGACTAGCGATTGCACGTCCATTAAAGAGGCTTGCGGTAATTCACGCTGCGCTCGACTACCTGGAATCCTAAACCTTGTTGGGCACGCTGGGAAACCGGGTTTGTAAGTTGCGAGTCGGATGCAAGTTCTGTGCATCCCTGGGCGCTCGCCCAGTCCTATGCCGCCACGGCGGACGAGGGAGATGCGGTAAGTGATCATGCGAATGGAATCCAACTCGATATGTTCACGGCCAGCCGAAATAACAACTGTTATGGGGAAGAAGTTCCAGATAATTGATCGCGCGTGCTCAGTGCCTAGAGTCGGGAGTATTGGTGGAGCCTGCACCAGAAACCGGTTCCCCCACGGCCCGGGCTGCGACGATTTCATACTTCTGGTACTCAATGGTGAGTGTGGCGCGCCCGGCAAAGCGCATGGTCGAGACGCTCAGGTTTTCCGCGGGAAGCCAGAAATCACCGACTTTTGAATAGGAGTGATGGATTTCGGTTTTCTTGATCCAAAAGGACGGATTCTTCGCCGGTTCGGCCTCAATGCGGCACACAGCGAAATCCTTGGAGTCCACCCAGACGCGCCCGCGGAAAAGAAACTTGCTGGGCGTCTTCGGTTCGAGGGTAAGGATATAGGAGCAGCCATCCGCGGCGGGCTGGTATTCCATTGATCTGAAAATGTAATTCTGGGTGGTGAGATTCACACGATCGCGGTTTTCGTCGGATTGGGCTTCCTGCTCACTTTCCATCAATCGCTTGAAAATCAGGTTCATCAAATACTTGGAGCCCGTCTCGGAAACAACCGTGAAGCTCTTCGTGGCCGGAGCGCTAAAATCCATGTCCACAACCATTTCCGCATGGAGACCGGTGGGAAAGCCCTTGTAGTCAAGCACATACAGACGGCGGTTGGTATAACGCTCCAGCGCCACGGCGCGCGCGGCGTTTTTCACGATCATCTTATCCACAACCTGGGCGAGAGTTAGCGGGCTGATGGGAGGATCGGATGGGGCCGGCCGGGCAACACCAGGACGCGGCCCAAGAAGGCAAATCGCAGCAAAAACAGACAAGAGAGCACTCCAGCGATAGCCGCGATGGGCCATAAAATCCTTTTCTCCTCAAGAAGTTTGGAACTTTTAATCAGACTACCATGCGTCATCGGTGCTGCTAAATAAAATCAATCAGGTTGTTGCTACATCCAGAACCCCAGTGCGAGGGAACTCCAGCGCGGGCAGGAAACGCTCGTAAGCTGCGTACATTGTATCAAAAACGTGGTCCCAAGAGGTGGAAAGCGCATACTCCCGTGCAGCGGCTCGCATGGAGATGCGCAAACCAGGCTGCTCGAGAAGAGCCTCGGTGGACGCAACGAACTCATCGAAATTTTCGGCAACCATACCCGTCACGCCATGTTGGACGCTGAATTTGGGCCCTCCGGTTGCCATGCAAATAACGGGAACGCCGGAAGCAAGGGCCTCCAGGACCACCAGGCCGAAGGTGTCGGTTTCTGAAGGGAATATCAGAAAGTCCAAATTGGCGTAAGCGCGGGAAAGATCCTTGCCGGTGAGGATGCCGGTAAACTCCGCTTGCCGCATATGGGAGCGGAGCCATATGCGGTCCGCACCGTCGCCAACAAATACGAATTGGAAGCGGGAATGCCCTTTATCGAGAAGTGCCTGCTCCAAACGCGCAATCGAGCGGACGTTTTTTTCCGGAGTGAGGCGGCCAACATATCCGATTCGTACGGGAGCGTCCGCGTTATCGGCCAAATCTTGATCGCGAAAGGCGGGGCTAAAGATGTCGGTATCGACTGCATGCGGCATCAGGAAACAGGGCTTGCCGGTGGTCTTTTCAAGCAGGTTGATGACTTCTTTGTTGGGCGCAAACAAGATCCGCGGAATTTTGTAAAAACGGTTGAGAGCGCGGAAGCTCAGGTGCTCCACCTTCGCGGGCAATTTGGCGGAGAGCGACTTGGAGAAACCGGATACCGCGGCGGAGGCGCGCGTACGGGCATATTGATGGAGATTGGTCTGCCACGATGCGGCCAATGGAATATGCAACCGATGGGCGATCAACGCGCCGAGGATGCCGACGTCACTGGGGCCGGTGATCTGGACAACATCGGGCGCGAATTCCCTGACCAGCGAAGACACTTCCAGATAGTGCCGAAGGAAAAGCAAATCAAATCGATGAGCACTATCGAGCGGAAAGGTCATCGGGCTGCGCTCGAGCTGAATTCTGGTGACTGAGCCTTCGGCAAGAGTTTCACGGCGGGGGCCAACATGAACCATCAGGAAGGGTAGATTGTGCTCTCGAGCATAAGCCTCAAAATGACGACTGGTTTTAGCCACGCCGTCAATTTCGCTGTAGTTATCAGGGAAGTACGCAACCCTGGGCTTATCCGGCTTCAAAGAGCGGCCTCGCGGGAAGTGTTCGAGGAGATTCGCAAATCCACTCTCGAGGGGCTGGAGCGCCTTAGGGAGCGTCGAGTAGCGGAAGACTCCCACATCAGGAGACCGGCGAAAATCCGTCTGAGAAAATCGGGCGGCGTGCCCCAGAGAGCGGAAAGAGGACGAATCGAAATCCCGTCAAGGCCCGGATGGAATACCCGGTCGTCCCAGCGGCGGGAGCCGAGCGGTGCCTCTGGATAGAATCGAATCACGTCCATCAGGCAATGAGCAGTTCGGACCGCCCGCGGCTCCGAATACTGGGGCATGAAAACCACGTGGCTCTTCTGATCTAATCGGATCTCCTGTACAAATTCGGAAAAAGTGCCCGCAGTGGTCAGATTCAATGCGGCGCTGGGCTCGCAGCCATGACGGTCACCACCGGAGATGATGGGGAGATCCCAACGATCCGCGAGTTTCATCGCTTCCTTGTTTTCTTTCCAGGAGCGCATGCCATTCAGTTCAATGGCGTGGATATAATACGAATATTGCCGCAGGAATTTATCGAGAATTTCGCGGTGGCGCTTGGGGCCGAGATTGCACAGATCCCACAGTGGATGATTGAAGACAATCAACACGTCAGGGATCTCATGGAGCTTGGAAATCAGTTCAATAAACGGCGTTCCGGAAGGATTGCTGGTGTGCGCGGCAAGCCGGGCCATGATTTCCTGCGCGGATTGGACCGGCAGGTTATGGATGCCGAAGTGATAAACCGTCCCTTCATAAGGAACCGACCATTCCAATGAGATAGGAATAGGATACGCGTCCGCGGTCATCTGCAATGACGTTGGCGCCTCAATGGTGTCGTGGTCCGTGAGCGAAACGAAGCCCGTGACGCCCAGTGAATCTTCGATCTGGCTCTTCTCCACGTTATACGCGCGTTCGGGCGTGAGAGGCGGAGTCCAATAGGCGCGGCTGAAATCCACCGGAATTTTCGCTAAATCGCATTTGCGCTTGAGGGCCCAATTGAGCACCGGCCAATTTTCGGTGAATTGAGGAATGAAAATCAGGCTTTCCTTGGAGTAGTTGGTGTGGCTGTGAAGGGATACGGCTGAACGGTACCCCGCGGCAAAATCAGTTTTGTTCCAAAAGCACGACAACTTTGTATTGGCCAATGTCCCTCTTCCCAATGAGAATTAGGGGCGGACTTTTATATCATCTGCCGGGAGTGTCCAGTGATGAAGGATAGCAGCATTATTCCAATGGATGAAGCTTGAAATCATGATAAATGTTCGATATCTAACTGTAAAATCCTAGTGCGCCACGAGGACTCGCTCGTTGAAAATTCCAAATGTTCGCAAACTTCAAAGAAGGAAACTGTGAACGAGTCTGGAACGACCTTACGACAGGCATTGCGCGGTGTCAATATTACTCGGCAGGAATGATCCTGAGGCGGACGAGACGAAAGGTGTTGGGAGGCGTTTGCACCCGTGCGAAACGCCTCCCTACCGGGATTAGTGGATGCTGGACTTAACCGTCTCTTTGGGAGTGGAAACGACGAAAACGCGTTCCTCGCCGCGGAAACGAAGTTGCCATACGGATCCGTCGGCGTAGCGGATGACGGAATCGAAACCAGCTTTGTCCTTCAGAGTGACCCAGCGACCTGGAGTCTCAGCGACAACCTTGCCATCCGATTCAACTGTAAGCGCGTTGTCGGTGGCCGTGAATTTGTAGGTCCCTTCGTCAAGCTCCTTGTCACCAATTTTGAGATGAGGGCCTGTAACGGCCATGTGACTAACAGAACGATCAACCGGATTTGCCCAGGCTGGAGCGACTAGTGCGGCTCCGGCCAGAACTGCCCCTGCAAATTTCAATAGTTTCCTGTCCATCTTCTTCTCCTTTTGCCATCAGATTGAAATGAGACAACTGCGAGAACGGAGATGGAGACAGGGCCCTGGGAAGGGCACCTGTGACACGAATCTCCGCGAGCGCACTGCCAGCGAAATCAAACAAAAACAATATAGGACCCAGGACCGCGGAACATTTGGGACCTAGGACCGCGGAACATTTGAGACCTAGGACCGCGGCAAATATGGGACCCGCAATTACGGCGAATGTTAGGCCTAGAATCGCGGCTCGTATGGGGCCTGCGGTCGCCGCCGCGGGGCCCATGGTTCGCCGGTGTTGAACGGTTTCGAACTGCCGAATCCGAGCCAGCCCTGGAGAACCGATTTGCCCGGGGCCGGAGCGATTCGGCCGAAGTTACAAAGCGTCATTGCAAGTGACCACTTACAATGACCGGAAAGACTGACCTGATACTGCTCAGGAAAATTGGATGATGAATCGCGGCGAAATGTTTCCCGAAATCAAAAATATTTTTAAAATCGCCGGGCCAAATTGGTTTTCGCTCTGATACGGAAAATGGAATTTTTCTTCACACAAATTTAATAATCAGGGTCGAATAGCTGGAATTTTTGTGCAGCATTTCTAGTCTGTAAACAAATGGCCCCGCACTTCCCGGAAGAAAATCAGGAATTGCGGGGCCGAAACGGTTATCCGTTACCGGTTACAGCACTGGTCGTCTGGAGGTGGCGTGCCCTGACCCGCGCCTCCGCGGCCTGCTTTGGGAGGCGTGTCGCCCAGATTGGCGCGTTCACGCTGTAGCTCTATCATGTCAGCGCCATCGTGGGCGGAACCGAGGAGCCAGCGGCTGAAATAGTTAATGCGCGCCCAGGTGACATAATCCCCATCAGTGGTATAGCCGTGACGCTGGCCCGGCAGGACCAGCATGTCAAAGCGCTTACCGGCCTTGATGAGAGCATCGGCGAGGCGCATGGTGTTGGCCATATGTACGTTGTTGTCCATGTCACCGGTGGTGAGCATCAGGTGGCCCT
>DATNHU010000189.1:0-4531 GCA_035604795.1 Candidatus Limnocylindrales bacterium | reverse complement strand
AACTGTGACAATTTTGTCCGCTCTCGCCACTCGTTCTCGAATTGCGCCCTGCCGGTGATCCTCGCTTACGGAAATGATCAGATGGCACGCCCGCGCGGCGATTCGCTCCAAGACCACATAGCATCGCCTCATCCATGGTTTCTGTGTGTCGCGGAAAGCAAATCCGTGCGCGTGATGCACGATGCAACGGATTCCCGCGGCCCTGGCCGCAAGCCGGCCTATAAATCCTGCCTTGGAGGTATGTGTAGCGACGAGATCGAATCGTTCCTTCCGGCACAATTTGAATAGCTGCATAAAGACAGCGACATCGCTCGGATTCATCATATTCCACAGAGTGACCGGGCGATTCCAGAAAGGAAGTTGTACTACGGTAACTCCCGCCTCTTGAAATCTTCGCGTCTGCTCATCACTCGCGGTCACAACCCACACCTGGTCGCCGCGAGCTATCAGGGCTGAGGAGATGGCGAGCACGATTTCGGAGCCGCCGCCCCATGCGCCTCCGCAAAGGATCTGCAAAACTTTCATCTGAACGACATTTCCTTGTTCGTTGAATATCAGCTAGGCAGAAGTGTCAAACACTGGTTCCGGTTCGGTTACGCCTTGGAGGAACGCATGTGGACCATAGGCTGGACAACTCTAGACCTCGGGATCGGCATTCCCTTCGATGGCAGAAGTCCCAGGTCTTGGCAGTGGCTCATGCGGTCCACGACCTCATTCATAGTGAGAATTTCTATTTCTCCCGCATCTCGCCGCTGCACCAACAATTCGACCACTTCCTCGAAGACGGGAAACGACAAACTCCCTTCTGCAAGGTTTTCAGGGTGGAACCACAGATGGAAAATTCCGCGTTGATGAGCGGCGGCTTCGATGCCGAGGCGGATTCGCTCGCGCCGCGTACGCAATGGCGCGATCCGCGACGCCGCTTCTCTCATCGAATAAAGGTTTAATGATGCCGGTATGTTCCACAAACCCGGCAGAACCTCTTCCGGCCAAACTGTTGGAGGCGTAAGTTGCCCGACTTCCTCAATTCCTCGGGCTACTCTTTGCGCGAGCTTGACTCCCAACTTCTCCGAAAGAACCGGAGCTCGGCCGCGGAAGCAACGTATGCCATGACGGGCCAGTACATCGAGATGGGCTACCTCATTGCGCGGAAAAGCCAGGCTGCGCGGCCGTATCCCGATTTCGTTTAGGGCGCTGATCCCTCGAAGGAGTTCTCGATATGCCAGTCCGGGCGTTGTCTTCGGATCGCCCCATATAAGATGAGTCAGGCCGCCATGCATTCCGACGTCCTGTGCGGGATGCGCATCGCGGAGCCGCTTCACGAACGACCGTCGGTACCAGAGCGGCGATGATCCTTCGTCGCCCGCTGGAATTTTTGAAATCCACGTTTCCGGCAAGCCTGCGAACCATCGATCACGCGGGCCTTCGGTTCCGGGAAGCGACAATCCACCCACAATAGTCCACGTTGCGCATATGTCCGCGGCACATAAAGTGTCGAGTAAAAGGTCATGGACGCCCAGGCTGTACGGAAACCGAGCCAGAAAACCGCGCTCGTCCAATATATCGAGGTGCCCCCAGATTTGCTCTGTGTCAATCGAGAGCACTACCACACCTCGATCGAAGGCACGACTCATCTTGTCTTCACTGGAATTCATGTTGTTCGTTTTGTTCTGGGATGAACGGGCGGTTAGTGAATCTGGATCAGTCCTTGTCCACCGTCTATGGTGATCACTTGGCCGTCAGCGATGAGGTTAGTGGCGTTTTCAGCCCCCATGACTGCCGGTATGCCGAACTCGCGCACGATAATGCTGCTGTGGCTGAGTGGGCCACCCGATTCAGTCACAAGGGCCGCTGCAATGGCAAATGTTGGTATCCACTCGGGCGTCGCTGTCGGCGCCACCAGGATTTCACCCGTTCTCAGGAGGCCAAAATCAGCGGTTGAGCGAATAATTCGTGCCGGGCCGGTCACAACTCCGGGGCTTACAGCCACGCCTCGCAATGTTCCTTCCTGGGTCTTCTTGCGGCCAAACACGATTCGCTTCACCTTCAATTTGATTTTCCGCTGAATCGTCAGGGGAGGGCCGCCTTCGGGAACCCAGAAGGGGGGGGCAATTTGAGTCTGTGACTTGAATCGGTCTTGGCGCTCGGCGATCGCGACTCGCCAATCTTTGACAACTCCATTCGACAATGCCTGCTGCGCTTCATCCCAGGTCAGGAAGAAAATATCTTCAGGCGAAGATATCGAGCCCTCCTTCGTGAGGCGGCGCCCCATTTCGCAAATCGTCCGTCTTGCAATCGGCCAACCTTGAAGAGCATAGAAGAAAACGTTCTCACGAATCGAGCCGGCCTCCTGCGCCCAAGCCAAAATCCACCGGAACAACGCTTTGCGAATCGGTTTGCGTGAGAGCATGGTCATCGCCCTCGAGGTCGCTCGTTCCCGTTCATCAGCAAGGCGGCGTTGTCGTTCTCCCGGGTCAGTGCTAGGCAATTCCAGCGAGTTTTGGATGACTAACATGGCCCTTTCAGGATCATCGGCCATTGTTGGTTGCATGTAATCATGGCAGCCGGTTATATGACCGTAGGTCGAGCAGTAATCTTGAAACCCCCGCAACCAGTCCTCTGCAACTGACAACCCGGCCAGCTGTTTCAAAGCTTCTTCAGGCTCGTTCTGCTGGATACATTCGGATATCTCCCGGTGGGACAACGCTGATTCTACCAACCTCCATCGGACTTTCTCTCCTTCCAATGTCTTGCTTTCAAATCCCCGCAGGAACACGATTGCATCGCCTCCGGTGATGTGTCGGATAACCAGCCGGAAGATAACGTGGAACAACGGCTCTGTGAAAATGGACGCTCTGGACCCCCCCACGGCGGAATCCCAGGAGACGGCATTAAATTCGATCAGAGCTCGCAGATGGTCCAGCAGGTCATCATTCGACGCTTTATGAACATCGAACGAAGAAAGTTCATTCAAACGGGAAAGATGCGTCGGCAATGCCTGTTCGCGCCACCACCGTGGCTTCGTTCGCGCTATCCTCCAATAAAGGAGCGGGAACAAAATCCCGGAAAGCTTAATCTTGTAATCATGGCGGCAATAGTAGTGGCCATTGATAAGTGCATAGCTGGGACTCTCGAGCTCGATTCCCATTTGACTCGGCTGAAGGTCATGAAGCCGGCACAAGTCTGGAAGCTGGGCTGTGACATATAGGGGAGAGAGCGGCCCTGGCATGTACTCAATCATTCCACCGCCGGCGCGAACCCAAATGGCGCCTGGAATCGGATTCTCCCACCGCACTGCGGGTGTTTTCTGATCGAACTGATGTTTCTTTAGTGTGGTAATTGGGCGCGTTTGAAGGAGGTATAGTTTCTCTTCTCCCGCGCTGGTTTCGTTTTCAATGGCCCACTCGATGTCCTGAGGTTGCCCAAAATGATTTTCAATAAGAATAGAGATAGCGGCGATGGATTGAACTTGACCCTCATCCAGGCATGGCCGCGCGCGCAAAGAATCAGGAAGAGAGACTTCATTGGTTCCCCCTCCCTCCAAACCGACAATCATCTTGGTTTGATTGCCTCTCCGCCGGCACTGAATTGCGGAATCGCGCCGTCGAACTTCGTAGTGGTCGGGCGTCACTCCCCCGGAGACAAGCAATTCACCTAGACCCCAGCAGGCCTCCACTACCACCCGCTGATTGTCACCGCTCACCGGATCAACCGTGAATGAGACACCCGAAACAACTGGCGACAACATTCTTTGCACCACGATTGCCAGTGCAACATCCTCATCCTTGATTTGAAATCGCCGGCGATAGAGGATTGCCCGCTCGGTCCACAGAGAGGCCCAGCACTCTCGAATTGCTTTGTAAAGTGATTCCAGAGAGTGCACGTTCAATATGGTTTCGTGCCCCCCGGCCACACTGGCATTTGATAAATCTTCAAACGTCGCAGAAGAACGCACCGCCAAAGCGCTCGCGCTTACCTGCCGGTACATCTGTTCAATTTGTGACGACAATTCCTGCGGAATAGTGCCGGCCAGGAATGCCTGGCGGACTGCCTCCAGAGTCCTTCGATGGGCAGCTGGGTCGGACGGCTGGCTGGCATCTCGTCGTAAAGATCCTACGACTTTGTCGAGTGAGTTAGCCTCAACGAATGCTCTGTACATTTCAGTTGTAAGGCAGAAAGCTTCGGGCACCGGCAAGCCCCAAGCGGTAAGTTTTGCCAGGTTCTGAAATTTTCCGCCCACCAGGCTCAATTGCCCGCCGTCTCTGTCGAAGAGTGAGACCAAATATGGAACCGCGGCCCGGACGGTCGCTTCCTTCTGCATTCTTGTTTTTATGATGGGTTTGAAACGATCTGCCGCGGCTATTGAATTCGTATTCATGAGTTGAGGCCTGATTGTGAGTTGCCCGTCGCCACTTTCATGTCGTCTGGTACAAAGCGCGAAGCATCGTGAATTTGCTTTCATAGATCAAGAAAATGGGGCTGTAAAACAGCAAGTAGAGCGCTGCCTTGACGGGAGACTCGAGAAAACCTG
>DATNHU010000188.1:0-6641 GCA_035604795.1 Candidatus Limnocylindrales bacterium | reverse complement strand
AGGCCATCGACGTTTCCGCCAAGGTCACACCCTTCACCTTCCGCATCTCCGCATCGGCCGCTAATAAATGATCGAGCTGTCTTTCCATGGGAATGCGAAACGGATCTTTCACGTGGGGGTTCTGCCAGGTATCTATGTACGCCTGCTCGGGCACCATCGCCACATCGTGGAGCTTAGCCAGCGCCGAAGCCTTGGCAATCGACACGGCTTCCGCTGCGCAAGCCGAAATCCCCTCGCGGGTCAACCGGTCCGTGGCCGCAAATCCCCACGACCCCGAGGCCAGCGCGCGCACCCCCAACCCCAGCGATTGACTCTCGCTCAGATTTCCTACTTGTCCATTTTTTGTGGAAAGATTGCGGTGGCGAATATCCATCACGCGCACGTCGGCGTAGGTGGCCCCGCGCGATTTCGCTGTGTCCAGCGCCCAGTCAGCCCAGTCTTGCATCGTCCCCCGTTTCTTGCGATGCCTGACTCAATGGAAGCTTAAAGCTAGCGGCGGTTCGGTCGAACCGCCGCGATATTCAGCTAAATCCGATTACGTTCCTTCCGACCAGGACGCCAAATAGTGCTCCTGCTCCGGCGTCAACTTATCAATCTGCACGCCCATTGATTCGAGCTTCAGCTTGGCGATGTGCTTATCAATATTTTCCGGCACCGGGTACACTTTCTTTTCCAGATTCTTCGCATTCTTGAGCATGTATTCCACCGAGAGCGCCTGGTTCGCAAAGCTCATGTCCATCACGGAGGCCGGATGGCCTTCCGCGGCAGCCAAATTGATCAGCCGCCCGTCTCCAAGCAAATAAATCTTCCGCCCATCGCGCATCGCAAATTCCTCAACAAACGCGCGCGCGGGCTTCTTTGCGGTGGCCATCTTCTCCAGCGCCGGAATATCAATCTCCACATTGAAGTGCCCTGAGTTGCACAACACCGCCCCATCTTTCATTTTTTCAAAATGCTCGGACGCAAGGACGCTCTTATTCCCGGTCACGGTCACGAAGATGTCCCCAATTTTGGCGGCCTCGGTCATGGTCATGACCCGGAAACCATCCATCACCGCCTCAATCGCGCGCGTGGGATCAATTTCCGTGACGATCACGTCCGCTCCCATTCCCTTGGCACGCATGGCTACGCCGCGCCCGCACCAGCCGTAGCCGGCGATCACCAGCTTCAGGCCAGCCAACAGCAAATTGGTCGCGCGGATGATTCCATCCAGCGTCGATTGGCCGGTACCGTAGCGGTTGTCAAAGAAATGTTTGGTCTGCGCATCGTTCACCGCGATCACGGGATACTTCAGTGTGCCGTCCTTGGCCATGGCGCGCAGGCGAATCACGCCTGTGGTCGTCTCTTCCGTTCCGCCGATGACGTGTTGCACCAAATCCGTGCGCTTGGTCAGCAGCTGAGTGACCAGGTCCGCGCCATCGTCCATGGTGACCTGCGGCTGGTGGTCCAGCGCCGCGCTGATGTGCGCGTAATATGTGGCGTTGTCTTCGCCCTTAATCGCGTAAGTCGAAATACCGTAATCGCGCACCAGCGACGCCGCCACCTCATCCTGTGTAGAAAGTGGATTCGACCCGCACAGCACCACATCGGCGCCACCATCGCGCAGAGTAATCGCAAGGTTTGCCGTCTCGCTGGTCACATGCAGACACGCGGAAATACGAGTACCCTTCAGCGGCTGTTCCTTGATGAACCGCTTGCGAATCAGTTGCAGCACGGGCATTTGCTGGTTGGCCCACTCAATCCTGCGCTTTCCCGCTTCGGCCAGCGACAAATCCCGTACATCTCCGTTCACTTTTTGCGTAGAAGTAGTCAAGCTCATGCTCCTGAATTGAATTTTGGGGAGCGATCAGATCCCACAATTTTTTTGAATTTCTTCCAACTAGCGACGTGCGACGACCTTCTCAGCCCTCGCTTCCGATAAACCCGCATCGCGGCGCAGGGCCTCTGCGCGGTCGGTCACTTCCCAGGTGAATCCGGGCTCATTGCGCCCGAAATGGCCATAGGCGGCAGTAGCGCGGTAAATCGGATGCCGCAGGTTGAGTGTTTCGATGATCCCGCGCGGGTTTAGTTTGAAATTCGCGCGGATTAAGTCGGTAATCTGCTCGTCTGGAACAATTCCCGTTCCAAACGTATCGGCCATCACCGATACGGGTTCGGCAACTCCGATGGCATAAGCAAGCTGCACTTCCACGCGCTTGGCGATTCCCGCGGCGACCACATTCTTGGCGACGTAACGCGCCATGTAACACGCCGAGCGATCAACTTTGGTTGGATCCTTGCCTGAAAGCGCGCCGCCACCGTGACGGCTGTAGCCACCATACGTATCCACGATAATTTTCCGTCCGGTCAGCCCGGCATCGCCCATCGGGCCGCCCACCACAAACCGCCCAGTGGGATTGATGTGCATCTTGGTGTTCTTATCCATCAGCGATTTCGGCACCACATGTTCAATCACTTCCTTCTTGATCACCGTGTGCAATTCATCGTTTGATACCTTGTGGCTGTGCTGCGTTGACACCACCACGCAATCCACTCTCACAGGCCGCACGCCTTCGTATTCGACAGTCACTTGCGACTTCCCGTCAGGTCGCAGGAAACTCACCTTCCCTGATTTGCGTACTTCGGCCAGTCTCCGCGCCAGCTTGTGCGCAAGCATTATTGGCAGCGGCATTAATTCGTCCGTTTCATCGCAAGCATAGCCAAACATCAGGCCCTGGTCGCCAGCGCCTCCGGTATCCACACCCATGGCGATGTCGGGTGATTGCCGCTTGATTGAGGAGATTACCGCGCAGGTTTCTGAGTCAAATCCGTACTTCGCACGATCGTATCCCACGTCGCGAATCACTTGCCGGGCGAGGTCGGAATAGTCCACTAACGCAGAGGTGGTAATTTCACCTGCCACCATTACCAGACCCGTGGTCACCAGCGTTTCGCAGGCCACGCGCCCCATGGGGTCCTGCACCAGCACTGCATCCAGCACGGCGTCGGAAACCTGGTCTGCAATCTTGTCCGGGTGACCCTCCGTTACCGACTCCGAAGTGAACAGATATCTGCGATTATTCTGTGTCAAAACAGTCTCCTCCACCCAAGTTAAAGTGCAATTCCTGTACCGAATGCAGGGTAAGTCCGAAACGACCGGCAAAAAACCGTAACACGGCCCCTGAAACGTGTCAACGTATTGAAGCCAAATGTGTTAGGAACGCATCAAGCTGCAAGTATTGCGCGCTGAACGGTCCCTGCGGCATCGCGACACACTTACTTCTCCCCAAATTGTGGAAATAATTTTCCACACGTGCTCTAGACCACTTCCTGTTCTTCCTTGTCCTCCGATACCAACCTGCCCGCCTTGCGGAACAATAAGTAGGACATGATGAACGAATCCAGGTCGCCATCCAGCACCCGAGCCGGATCGCTCACCGAAAACTTCGTCCTATGATCTTTCACCATCTGGTAGGGTTGCAGCACGTAAGACCGGATCTGGCTGCCAAAACTGATTTGCATCTTCGATTCATCCAGCTTGCGCGTTTCCTCTTGCCGCTTCTGCACTTCCGCATCGTACAGTTTCGACCGCAGAAACTTCATCGCCAGTTCCCGGTTCTTATGCTGGCTCCGTTCATTCTGGCATTGCACAACGATCCCCGTAGGGATGTGCGTAATCCGGATGGCCGTTTCCACCTTGTTCACATTCTGTCCGCCCGCGCCGCCGGAGCGGAAGGTATCGATGCGGATCTCCTCCGGCTTGATGTCAATCTCAATGCGGTCGTCAATCTCAGGAATCACGAACACGGATGCGAATGATGTGTGGCGCCGCGCCGCCTGATCAAACGGCGATATGCGCACCAACCGGTGCACCCCGCTCTCCGTGGTGAGCAAACCGTAAGCATTCTCCCCTTCCACACGCACCGTTGCCGACTTGATTCCCGCTTCTTCCCCGGGCATGGAGTCCATCACCGTGGCCACGAACCCATGCCGCTCCGCCCATCGCAAATACATCCGCAGCAGCATCGCCGTCCAGTCCTGCGATTCCGTTCCGCCGGCCCCCGACTTCACAGTAAGAATTGCGTTCAGCGCGTCGTTTTCACCGGAGAGCAGCGTAGCGGTCTCCAGCTCCCCGATAAATTTCGCGGCGGAGTCTAGTTCGCGGGCAGTCTCGGCGAGCATGCTCTGCCGCTGAGCGGCATTGGTTTCCTCTTTGGCAAGATCGAGATAGGTTTCCAGGTCGTCGCCCAATCTCTTGAGCTTTTCTTCCGCCTGCACACGCACTTCAAGGCCTTTGCGCTCTTTCATGACCTTCTGAGCGCGTTCCTGGTCGTTCCAGAATTCCGGTTCGCTGGCTAGATTGTCGAGCTCAATGAGGCGTGCACGGTCCTTTGCAACGTCAAAGATAGCTCCGCACAAGGGATATGCGGCTCTTAAGTTCACCGTAGCGCTGCTGCAAGTCTTCAATGTGTTCGCCGGCCATCTATCTCCACTTCCAGTTTTGCGCTCTCTTCAGAAATCCTGCCCACAGCATGATTCCAAGCCCCGCGAAAATGCTTACCCAGGGCACCCAATCCCCCCAGCGGTCATAAAGCGACAGGTCATTCCGGTATCCGTATTGGGCCTCGGTTAACGCGCGCACGTCCACGGGCAACAAATACTTCACTCGCCCATAGGGATCCACCACCGCCGTATATCCGTTATTGGTACAGCGCACCAGCCAACGCCGGTTCTCCACAGCTCGCAGCCGCGCCATATCCAGATGTTGTTCAGGACCCGCCGAGCGCCCAAACCAACCGTCATTGGAGATATTCACCAGCACTTCAGCCCCATTGGTGACGAACTGTCTCACACCGTCCGGGAAAATTGCTTCGTAACAAATGAATACTCCAAATCGCCGCCCATCCGGCAAAGTCCCCACGGTGTAGTCAGTCCCGGGCGTGAAATTCCCCAGGTCCAGCGTGATGTTTTTCACGAAGGTGAACCAGCGGCTCCACGGGACGAACTCAGAAAACGGGACGAGGTGAATTTTATCATACAGAAACGTCTGGCGCCCCGAAGGGTCCAGCAGCACTGCACCGTTGTAAACGTGCCAGCCCGCGCCCGGCGCCACCTTCCAGTCAATCACTCCCACCAGAAAACCGTCACGCACGCCTTTTCCTATCCGCTGCGCTCGAGCCGCAAACTTCGGCTCCTGCATGGAAAACGGCGCCGGTACCTCTGACCAGATCAACAACCCGGGCGGATTTCCATCCGGCCCTGGAGCCAAACTCATCCTTTCGAGTTGATCCAGTTCACCGGCATGGGTATCCAGCCAGTCCGGTGGAAATGAGTCCGGCTCTGGAAAATTCGCCTGCACCAATCGCGCCACATGATCCGGAGGTGTCACCGGGACCCAGCGTTCGCCAAACTCGGCAACCAAGAGCAGCGCGGCCGCACTTCCCGCGGCGATCAGTAATGGCGTTCGCTTCCCCGCTCGCAATTCCATCAAGGCCCAAAATAAAAGCGCGTTGAATGCCGTCACCAAGAAACTCAGCAGCCACACGCCGCCCAGCGCTGCCAATTGCGCCAGCACCAGATTGTGAGCCCCCGCATAACCGAGCAAATTCCAAGGAAACCCGATTTGCGGCACGCTCCTTCGCCCGAATTCCTGCGCCACCCACAGGAACGGCGCCGCGGCGCATGCAAGCGCCAGGCTCCGCCGAAGCATCCAAGCGAAGCACCAGGCAAAGGCCATCGGGAAGAGCGACGCAGGTACCACGATGGCCCCCAGCGCCACCACCGACATCACCGGCGTCACGCCCCCGTGAATCCGAAAGGTCACGTACAGCCAGCTCAGTGTCGGAAAGAAAAAAGCCACTCCGTGCAGGAATCCGCAGAGCGCTGCAAATCGTGGCCGCGCTCCCGCGCTTGCGGCCATCAAAATGGTCAACGAAAACCAGGCAGCGTAATGAAAATGGAATGAAGGAAAAGCGGTAACCAAGAGCAACCCGGAGCCGCATGCCAGCGCAAGCCGTATCGGCCTGCTTAACGCAAGTGTTTTCTCATCGGATTGAGAGGGGTTCCGGGAGCCGGACATCAGTGCTTGATTAAAGTCTTAAATCCTGCGCTTTCGAGCGCTTTCCGCGCGGTTTCCGCGGCCTTCTGATCGGCATATGGCCCGACCTGCACGTGAAAAAACTTGTCAGCGCCAGTGGGAACCACAAACGCCGGGAATTTCCTCTGTTGCAACGCTTCCGCCATCTCCAACGCGTCAGATTCCTTTGTCAGCGCGGCTACCTGAATTAAGTAAGCCCCACGTGGTATTAGAGGGGCATTCAGCGACGGGCCCTGCGTTTTCGTGCCTGCATTGTTTCGCGCCGGTGGAGTTGCATTTTTAGCCGGAACGGGTGTCGGCTTAGGCGGTGTAATGGTCTTTGGAGCAGGCTGTGTTCTGGGTGGAGTCGTCCCAGCCGGAGGGTTCACGACAGGCGAAGGGGTTGTTTTAATTGGCGTCGTCGCAGTCGGCGGATTATTTGTCTTGCCTGGATTCGGCGATTCTTTCCCTGGTTTCGTGTTTGGCGTCAGAGGCTGTTTCGACGTTGCTGGATTGTTAAATCCGTCGCCCGAATTCGGCGGCGTCCGGGGCGAATTGGGGTCCAATGCATCCGCATTTGGCAATG
>DATNHU010000187.1:0-6607 GCA_035604795.1 Candidatus Limnocylindrales bacterium | reverse complement strand
GATGGCGGCGGTGTGAACTTTGGAACTGTGGATGTGACGAATCAACATGTGGAACAACTCTGGCGGGGAGACGAAACGCTTGGGGCAAATCAATTTGAATTTGGCTTCTCACTGGCGAAGGACGGAAATACTACTGCAGTGATCCGGCAGTCGTTCAGCATGCCGCCCGAGGTTTGGGTGGGCGCGGTGGGCGCGTGGAAGAAAGTGACCGCGATGAATTCTGCGCTGCGTCCGGCGTGGGGCAGTACGGAAAATTTGACGTGGACCAGCGACAACCTCCGGGTCCAGGGCTGGCTGGTGTACCCGGAGAAATTTGATCCGTCGAAGAAATACCCGCTGGTGGTTTCCGTGCATGGCGGGCCTGCCTCGGTGGTGACGCCGCACTGGCCTTCCAGCGGGGAGTTCGGGATGTTCCTTTCACCCGCAGGATATTTTGTTTTGTATCCGAATCCTCGCGGGAGCTATGGGCGAGGAGAAGAATTCACGCGAGCCAATGTGAAAGATTATGGCTATGGGGATTTTCGCGACATTATGAGCGGAGTTGACGCCGCGCTGAAAAAAGCATCTATTGACGAAAACCGCATGGGGTTGACGGGCTGGAGCTACGGCGGCTACATGACCATGTGGGGTGTGACGCAAACGAACCGGTTTAAAGCAGCGGCGGCCGGAGCAGGGATTGCGAACTGGCAGAGCTACTACGGCGAGAACAAAATTGATAAATGGATGATTCCCTACTTTGGCGCGTCTGTGTATGAGGATCCTGCGGTATACGCGAAGAGCGCGCCCATAACATTCATCAAGAATGCGAAGACTCCGACGCTGATTTTGGTGGGGGACAGCGATGGGGAGTGTCCGCCGCCACAATCGTATGAATTCTGGCATGCTTTGAGGACTTTGGGGGTGGAGACGGAGTTTGTGATTTATCCGCATGAGGGGCACCGGTTTGTCGATGCGGCGCACGTGCGAGACAGGATTGACCGGGTGACGGAGTGGTTCGACCAACATTTAAAATGATGCGACACCAAAAGTGAAACACCGCCGAAACCCCATGAAAACCCAATAAATACCCCCCTTTCCGCAGCCCTTCCGGTTACTAGACAAATTGGCCTAGTACAAGTGGTTCTTGACCATGAGGCAGAGGTACGTTAATGTGCGTCGTACCCCCCGGTACGACTCCGATATCCAACCTTTGAGGAGAAAGATGGACCCCAAGACAGTTTTAGAATTTGCTAAGAAGCATGGCGCGAAAATCCTAGATCTTCGATTTATCGACGTCCCCGGTATCTGGCAGCACGTCAGCTTTCCGATCGAACAACTCACCGAGAAGTCGTTTGAGGAAGGATTCGGGATGGATGCCAGCTCGATTCGCGGCTGGGCGTCCATCCACGAATCGGACATGCTGTTGATCCCCGATGCCAAGACACATTTTATGGACGCGTTCCGCGACACACCAACACTGGTGATGATTTCAGACGCGGTTGACCCTCTCACGAAACAGCCCTACGGTCGCGACGCTCGTCATATCGCCAAGAAAGCGGAGAACTATCTGACCTTGACCGGAATCGCCGACCAGGCGTTTTTCGGGGCCGAGGCGGAGTTCTTCATTTTCGATAACGTGCGATTCGACCAGCGCGAGCAGTATGGCTTTTATTTTATAGATGCCGAAGAAGGCCGCTGGAATTCAGGGCGCGAAGAACACAACCTGGGCTACCGCCCACGATACAAGGAAGGCTATTTCCCTGTTCCGCCGACGGACCACTACATGGATTTGCGAACGGAGATGACCACGCAGCTCATGGCGGCGGGCCTGGAGGTCGAATGCCATCACCACGAAGTTGCCACCGCCGGACAGTGCGAAATTGACGTCAAATTCGATTCGTTACTGAAGTCGGCGGACAACATGATGAAGTTCAAGTACATCGTGCGGAATGTCGCTTACCAATACGGCAAGAGCGTGACGTTTATGCCCAAACCGATTTTCGGCGACAACGGCTCGGGAATGCACACGCACCAGTCGTTATGGCTGAAGGGCAAACCATTATTCGCTGGTGACGGCTATGCGGGACTTTCGCAGATGGCGCTGTGGTACATCGGCGGGTTGCTGAAGCACGCGCCCGCGCTGGTGGGATTTGCGGCGCCGACAACGAACTCCTATAAGCGGCTGGTTCCGGGTTACGAAGCGCCGGTGAATTTGGCCTATTCGCGGCGCAACCGGTCGGCTGCAGTGCGCATACCAATGTATTCGGCAAGCCCCAAGGCGAAGCGAGTGGAGTTCCGGCCACCGGACCCGGCCTGCAACCCGTACCTGACGTTTGCAGCGTTGATGATGGCCGGTCTGGATGGAATCGAGAACAAGATTAATCCTGGGCAGCCTCTCGATAAGGATATCTACGACCTTTCACCTGAGGAGTTGAAGGATGTTCCTTCCCTTCCCGGATCGTTGGAGGAATCTCTTAAAATGCTGGACGCGGACCACAAGTTTTTGCTGAAAGGCGACGTGTTCAGCGAGGAATTCATTCAGCTATGGATTGAGTACAAGAGGAAGAAGGAAATTGATCCCGTGAGGATGCGGCCACATCCTTACGAGTTCATGCTGTATTACGACATCTAGACGCGACGGATCACCGCGGATTGAAACGCCCGTCCTTGAAGCTTTGATTTTGAAGCTATAGGGCGGGCGTTTTGTTTATGCACGGTAAATTGCAGAGAGCTTTCATTTTTTTAGTTGCTCGGCTACGCTGGTTCGCCACCGATGCATCCCGCATTCACAGGTGTTGCGTTTGCGCAACCTGCCAGCGCCGAGGCGACGCTTGCGGAGATTGAGAAGCTGCTTCCAGCACAACTTTGGGGGCCCTTGCCGGCGCTTTTGGCTCAACTTCCCGATCCGGACGGGGCCCTAAATTACCTCGAACGATATCTTCAAGCTCAAACTGCTGATGCCTCGGAGCGGCCAGTTGCCGAGGTGCTGCCGCTCCTGGCGCGACGGCCTGTCGCGCTGCATCACCTGCTGGTGATTTTCAGCTACAGCAGGTTTCTATCAGAGACGCTGTTGCAGCAACCCGAGTTGATTCTGTGGGTCGACCGGCCCGGGGCAGCGGGACATGGGAGTCTTGACCGGATCAAATCTCCCGAAGACTTGCATGCAGAATTTGCGCGCTTCGCCGCGACTTCGATTGAATTGACTCCGGCCCTGGTGCTGGCACGGTTCAAGAAGCGCGAGTATGTGCGGATTACGTTGCGAGACGTATTGGGTCAGGCGACGCTGGCGGAGACCACGGTAGAACTTTCACAGCTGGCAGACGTGTTGCTCGAGCACTCGTTGCGGCTAACGGAGCAAAAGCTGGAAGTCGCGTTTGGGTCGCCTGAATACATTGATACTGACGGAAAGAAAAAGGGTACGCAGCTGGCGGTGTTATCCCTGGGAAAACTCGGAGGGCTGGAGCTCAACTACAGCTCGGACGTAGACCTGATGTTTTTGTACGGGCATGACGGAACGACCTCGGGCGGGAGTGAAGGAGCCACGACCAACCTGGATTATTTTGTGAGGGTGTCGCAAGGGGTGCTAAAGACGATCACGGAGATGACCCAAGAAGGCGCCGTGTTCCGCGTGGATTTGCGCTTGCGCCCGCAGGGGCGTGAAGGAAACTTGGCGACCAGCGTGGCGTCGGCGGTTGAATACTATCGAACGACAGCGCGTGAGTGGGAGCTGCAGATGCTGATCAAGGCGCGCGGTTCGGCAGGCGATTCGAGCGCAGCGCGGAATTTCCTGGGCGAAGTGCAACCGCTGATTTACAAGCGCGAGTTCAATGTGGCGGCGGTGGAAGCGGTGCTGAATGCGCGCGAGGAGATCACGCGGGATTTGAAGAGGGCGGCGCCAACACAGCATGCGGCGGAATGGAATGTGAAGCTCTCACCCGGGGGAATCCGGGACATCGAGTTTCTGACGCAGTGCCTGCAGCGATTGTATGGAGGCGCGGAGAAGTGGCTACATTCAGGATCGACTCTGGTGGCGCTGCAGCGGCTGCATGACAAGGGGCACCTGACGGGGCGGGAGTTTTTCCGGCTGGCGGAGGCTTATCAATTCTTGAGGAAGGTGGAGCACAGGTTGCAGCTCCGGGATGGGTTGCAAACACACACGTTGCCTGAAGCCGCTGACGCGTTGGACCGGCTTGCACGGCGATGCGGTATTGAGCCGACCGCGGGTGCAGGTGGAACTCCAGCGGAGGAGTTGCTTCACAGGCTGGGGAAATGCTTCGCGGACATCAGAGAGATTTACGAGCGGATGCTTGCAAAGAGCAAGCCTGCTCCGTCCGCGCCCAAGGAACAATTTGAGGCGGATGCTGGGGCGGGACAATTGCTACGGCGATTGCAGAGCGGATATCCGCGGATTGGAGAAATTTTTGCCAAGGCTGCGGAGGGCCGTGACAATTTTGCGCGGCGAGGATTGACGCACTATCTGAGCTCGGCAGCGCTGGTGCCGGGGCTGCTTGCGCAATTGGAAACAAAAACGGATCTGGTATCTGGCGCCATGGAGCTATTTGCTTCCAGCGACTATGCGGCGGAATGTCTGACGCGCCGTCCCGAAGAAATATCCATCCTGGCCGAGCGCGAAACGCATGAAGGCGAGCTGACCTGGATTGCGGGGGAGATCGAGAAGCGCGGCGCGGAGCAGGTGATGGCTGATGTGCGGATCAGCTATCGCAGATCCACCTTTCGCGGTCTGGCAAATACGATTCGAGGGCCGGTGACGCCGTTTGAGACATTCGCGACGCTGTCATCGCTGGCCGAGGAAGCTATCACCGCGACATGTGTGGTTGCGGCGCAGGAGGCGCTCCCGGCTGATTTATTGAGGGGATTCCGCGCGGATGATTCTGGGGAGGGAGCGACTCTTCCGTTGACAGTTCTAGCCTTGGGGCGGCTTGGAACGGCGGAAATGGATTTTGGATCGGACTCGGACCTGGTGTTCGTCGCGGATGGATCGCTGGACGCGGGACAACGGGAATCATGGACCAGGTTCGCGGAACGAATTTCGCAGCTTGCGGCCAATCAAACGCGGGATGGTCTGCTGTTCCCCGTGGACACACGGCTCCGACCGCGGGGGACACAGGGAGAGATCGTTCCGCCCGCAACATACTTGCTCGATTATTTTAGAAATGAAGCAGCAGCATGGGAAGCGGCGACTTACTTAAAAGCGCGGCCGGTGGCGGGAAACTTAGAACTGGGGCGGCGGATCGTTGCGCAGATTCACGAAATCTCGCGCGAACGCTTTGCGGATCCTGCACGGACGGCGGCAGAGTTGGCCGGTACGCGCGAGAAGTTGGAGACGGAAGGAACAACCTGGGAACGCGGGCGTCCGCCGAAATCGGAATTCAAGAAGATGTCGGGCGGATTTTATGACATTGAGTACATCCTTGCGTTCCTGTTCCTGACTGGGGGGTTGGGAGAGGCTATCGCGCCCGGTGGGCACGTGTTGCGGCAGATTGCGGCGTTGGAATCGGCGGGATCGGGTGCCGCCCGACTTTCGACTACTACCGCAGGGGCGCTGCGTGCGGCGGCCCTTTTTTACCGGTCTGTGGATCATGCAGTCCGCGTGGTGACGGGCCATGCGGTGAAGGGCGAGCCGGAGCCTGGATTGGCGGAGCGGGTGACCTCCCTGCTGAAAATGTGGGGGATGAATCTTCGTGAAAGCGTCAGCGAGGAGCTGGTGACAATGAGGATACAAACGCGGGCTCTTTATGAGAGATTGGTTCGGGGGAAAATGTAAAGGCGCGAACTGCGTTATCCGTGATTTCATCGCAGTCTAAACGATTCAAATAGCCAGATGTGACCACTCTCACCGCAATCAAAACACATTCTCTGATATGCATGTGGAGCAAACTAGATGCCTCTTCCCTTTGGTTCGGCTTCGCACACCGCAAACTCCGCCGGGCGGGCTTCGATTAGAGTAGGCACCGGGCCACGATGTACGGCGTTGGTGAGATTGTGTTATCGTTTTTAGTTCATGCTGCCGCGTCGCAGCGTCAATAATTACAACTCAAGGGAAATTAGATGAAGCTGGCATACAACGGCGTGGCTATTCCTTCCGAAGGCAAACCCATTGAATACATAAACGGAAAATTCGTTGTGCCGGACAACCCGATCATCCCTTTTATTGAGGGAGACGGGACGGGGAGGGACATCTGGCGTGCGTCGCGGCGCGTGTTTGATGCGGCGGTGAAGCGCGCATACGAAGGAAAGCGGCGCGTGGAGTGGTATGAGGTGTTTGCGGGCGAGAAGGCCTTCAACACCTTCCGAGTGTGGCTGCCGGATGACACGGTGGAGGCCATTCGCGATTTTCGAGTGGCGATTAAAGGGCCGCTGACGACTCCGGTAGGTGGCGGGATTCGTTCGCTGAATGTGGCCTTGCGGCAACTACTGGACCTGTATGCCTGCGTCCGGCCAGTGAAGTATTTCGCCGGCGTCCCTTCCCCAGTTAAGAACCCGGAACGGATGAACATCGTGATTTACCGTGAGAACACGGAAGATGTGTACATCGGGATTGAATGGAGAGCGGGGACACCTGAGGCGCGGAAATTGCTGGAGTTCCTGAACAATGAAATGCTGAAGG
>DATNHU010000186.1:0-5701 GCA_035604795.1 Candidatus Limnocylindrales bacterium | reverse complement strand
GGATTGGTCCACTCCTGCGGGATCGCTGTTTGGATCCGGGATTTCCCCCTCGCGGTTCTTATCCCCTCCGCGCACGTAAGCAATCAGGCCCCCATCAGAGGAAAAATCCAGCTCGGTGATTTCCTGTCCATCGTCCGCGCCGTAATGCGTAACTTGCCGCGCGGTCCATCCCGGCGCCTCCGCTCCCCAAATATTTCGCCTGCCCAGTGTGTTGGACACCCACGCGATCCGGTCGCCCCTCGCCGAAGTGACCATCGACGTCGGCTCCGGAAACGAAAAGCTGAGCACCTGCTCGATGGTGAATGGTTCGTTGGAGGGATTCGCTTTTGTCGTCGAAGTATCCTTCGTCGCCACGCTGGTCTTGGCTGGCGGAGCAGCTTTTGTTGTCGGCGCGGGACCCGCCTTCGCTCCCTGCGTCTGTGGTAGAGCAGCAGCCGTCATCGAAATAGAAATCACGCAAACGCAAGCAATCAACACACGCTGGCCATATCGCATTTCAGCCTCCTCCGGCAATGAAGCAACGGGATGTTATGTCCGCTCGGGCCGGGATGCAACTCCAGGCCTCACCGTCCTCATTGGACTCTGGATAGAATTAATGACGCGCTATGTGTGCCACAGGTTGCGGTGGGACTTGCGGTGGTGACTGCCCAGGCGCGGTCTTGGGGGCTGGTGAACGCGTTGTCTTTGGGGATGACGTACGTGTCGTGCGCGGCGCACCTTGCACATTTGGTGGAGTCGCAGACCGCTGGGCAGGTTGCAATGTGCCAGCGGGCGCCACTTCATACGTTACATGCGGCGCTTCGAGCAATCCGCTAATCCGAATAATCCGATCCGCAACCTGCTCATTTACTTTGGTAATCCCCTCGGCAACTTGCCGTTGCCCAAAATCAAAGTGCAACGCATGGTCAAAGCCCGCCAAACCCCTGCCCTCAAGATATTCACTTCCGTCAAGTAAGTTGATCCGCGCGAATTTGAACTGATGAGCCTCCACTGAGAATTCGGCGTTTACTAGCGAAAAAGGCGTTTGGGTTCCTGACGGAACCGAACCATCGGCCGTACCTGAAAAGCTCAACCCTTTTATGATGGCCTCTGCTGCCGAGACTCGTCCATCCGCTTGCAGTGAATTCAGCAGACTTTCCCGCCCGATTCCGTGCATGGAAAGGCGAACATCACCTGAAAGCTGTCCTGAGACGCGCCCGTCTAACGCTGGGTTGGCCGCCGCAAGTTCAGTCGCGCTGACGTTGCTCACCGTCGCGCGCATCAAATAAGCCGGATCGGCCCCCAGACTCGCGTGCAAATTCCCCGCGATCGATCCTCCATACATCTTGGCGTCAAATTCTGAAACATCAAGCGAGCGTCCGGACAACTCAATTCGCGCATTCAACTTCTGGACTTCAAGAGGAGTAAGTGCAAATGCATCCACTCGCAAGTTCCCTCGCGCCCGCAGGTTTCCGATTGGCCCGGTAGTCAGAATCTGCGAAGGCGTGCTGCCTGTTTGCGTAAAAAACCGCGCCAGCCATCCCGGCCGCGACCGTGGACCAATCCACCGGTCAAGTTCAGTGGCCTCAAGTCGGTCCACCGCAAGATCAAATTCCCACTCCCCTGGAACGTTAGTCTCGGTCGCGGCGGAATTTCCGGAGGTCTTCACAAAACGTGCGCCAGGAATCGACCCATCGCGTTGGCTAATCGTCCCTTCCCAGTGAGCGCCCAATCCTGAAGCATCCGCGATTGTCACTCGTCGCTCCCCCGTCTTCAGTTCCACTTTTGCCTTCACGATTTCCAGCGCCTGATTGAACACCGGCAACTGCAGAGTTACCTCTTGGGCCGTCATTTCACCGGTCGCGCGCGGAAACCCTTCCCCCGCTCTCCATTGCCACGCCAAGTGCCCATCGAGTCCGCCCTTTGCGTCCCAACTGTTATTGAGCGGCCGGCCCAGCGCGCGCGCAGCAGCAAGGACGCGCTCCCCATGCCCGACCGAAGCATTTAGTTCCAATTTGAACTGCCGCCCGGGCATCTTGTCCGGCGCGAATCGCCCGTGGCCCTGATCCCCCAAAACTCCAGACACAGTCAGCCACTCATGTGGCAGTCCGGGAGTGGTCTTGAATGGAGAATTAGATAGAGATCCCACAGCAAGCGGAGGATTCCCCGGCGGAAACCAAAACGCGCCCTGCAGCGCCCCAACATTCTGTTCTAGATTCGCCCCCAGGCCCACAATTTGGACCAATTGCGTGTTGCCAAGATTGAGGGCCAGGCGTGATCCCGCGATATTTGCGAAATCCACGCGAATTGGCCAACCATGCAATTCAGTCTTCCCTCGCAGAAAACCGCTGGCCGAAATCCCCTCGGCCACGCCCGGCTGAAACGATCGGTACCACGCAAGCAAATCATCAAATGCCACTCCCAAAGACGTCAGCTTCAGCTTCGGCTCAATCCCGTGCGACCAGTCCACAGATCCCGCGCCCTCAATGTTCGATCGCGGCGCTTGGACCCGCAGTTTGTTCAGTTCAACATTAAGGGCGCCTGCTTTCCAGGCCGCTTCAGCTTTAACATCGAGTGCTGGATTGTCCCCGCGCGAAGCCATGTCCCAACGATGCAAACCGTCAACGTCAGCGCTTAAGGAAAGACTCCACCGGGCCGGAATCGGTATTCCGTCGGCTGGGTCTTGCACCGTCCGCGCTGTCACCTGCATCTGGATTCCGCCGCGCACCCCAGGATCGCGGCCCACCGCCAGTCGCAGCGCGTCGGCCAACGAGGCATCGCTCCAGGTCAACACCAACTCCGCCGGCTGCGATCGCGCGGTTGTCCCTGCGATGTGCCCTGCCAATCGAAGCATGCCCGAATTCTGCAAATGAACGGTTGCGCGCTGCGGCCGCGCTGTAAGGGCCACGTCCCAAACGCCGGGGCTTTGCTGCTCGATCGACCCTGCCAAATCCACCAGAGCGAAAGGCCGCCGGTCCACTCCTTGGTTGAAATTGATCCTTCCGCGGTCAATCACAATGCGAAAGAGTTTGGCGGCCGCGTGGGGCGCTCGCTGGCCCGTAGATCCACCCGATACTCCACTCGCCGTTGCAGGCGGCAACCAGCTTTCCACATTCCACTTGCCGTCCGGATTACGCACCAGATTCAAGCTGGGCTGCAACAATTGTAACGTCCCAATCTCCAATCGCCCCGCAAGCAGCGCGCCCCAGCGCGGGCTGGCCGCCACGCTTTCCGCGCGAAGGAAATATTCATTTCCGAATCGCGGATCTTCCGCGATGGTGACCTGGTTGGCCACGATCCCCGGCCGTGGCAGCAGTTGAAAATCGAACCAGCCCACTTCTACACTTCTACCGAACTGTTGCGTGAGCCTCGCCGCAAGAATTCTGTGTGCTCCCTTCGACGCCATCAGCTGCGACAGCGACAGATCGGCCAAGGCGAACAGAGCTGTCCCCACGGCTACCAAGGTAATCCATCGCCGAATGCGTTTCTTTCTCATTATGATGTTCGCAGAGGCCACCCAGCAGGTGTGAGTAGGCCGAATCTATTCCCGCAGTGGTGTGCGGCCACCCTGTCTCACCGCACCTGGTGAAACATCCTCTTCCAACGCGTACGCGAAGGCAAATGCATCACCGTATCGACAAATTCGTGGAATCGAACGCGGAAACCCTCGTCCACATCCAATGAGTCCGCCGCAGTTTCCACCGACCAGTAAATCATCACTGGCCCGCCCATAATCGCCTGCCGGTCCACAAATCCCCAATAACGGCTATCCGAGCTCCGGTCGCGATTATCACCCATTACGAAATACTTTTCCGTCGGCACAACCAGCTCTCCATCCTGAACATGACTCAGAATATCCGCGGCCCACTCCGGCCGAACGGCAAGCCGCAAAAAGCGAGTTGTGGTGGGCGGAAACGTATCGCCAAATGGGTCATACGGCACGCTGGGATCATGTATCACGTACGGTTCATCGAGCTGCTTCCCGTTCACGGAAACCTGCTGATCAATAATCCGGATCCGGTCTCCCGGAATTCCGATCACTCTTTTCACGTAGTATGGGTTGTCATCATAAGGAAACTTGAAGACGATGATGTCTCCATGACGGATGGAACGGTAGGGCAGCAGTTCTTCAAACCACGCGCCGCTCCCGCCAAAAATAAATTTGTTTACCAGCAGGTGATCGCCAACCAGCAGCGTCGGCTCCATGGACTGCGAGGGAATCTTGAAGGATTGAACTACAAAACTTGTCCCGAATAGCGCCAGAAGAATCGTGACCAGCAACGATTCCAAGTATTCCCACAGAGAAACTCGCTCGCGCTCTTCGCTCTGGCTGGCGGCGGATTCTGCTCCGATTATGCCGGTCGCCTCAGCCATTCGTTTCCTCGGCCGCAGCTCTGGATGGTCTATTTGATTCTTGTCCCGTGGGAGTCCGCGCCACGCCCTCCAATATCTGTGCCATCGCGCCGGAAGCCGCTGCCTGCTCGGCCTCTTTCTTGCTCCTCCCGCGGCCTTCCGCTGTGGCGCGTCCGGCGACGCGCGCTTCCACCTCAAACACCTTGCGATGATCCGGCCCGCTCTCGCTCAGGACCCGGTATTCCGCCGCAGGCCATCCTCGCGCCTGCAGAAATTCCTGAAGCCGCGACTTGTGGTCCGCCTGTCCAAGGCGCCCCCCAGGCTGGGCATTTTCCTCCAGTGCCGCGCCCAGCAACGTCCTCTCAACAAATCTGCGCGCCGCGTCCAATCCGCCATCCAGAAAAATCGCCGCGATCACCGCCTCGTAGGCATCGGCCAGAATCGCGGGCTTCTCCCGTCCTCCGGTTTTTTCCTCTCCCCGGCCAAGCCGAAGATGGTTTCCAAGATTAAGCCTCCGGGCCGCTTCGGCGAGTGCTCCTGCATTCACAAGGCTGGCTCGCGCCTTAGATAACTGGCCCTCCCTCCACGCCGGGAATAATCCGAGCAGGGATTCACTCACCACCAGAGTAAGCACCGCATCTCCCAAGAACTCATATTTTTCGTTGTCTTCCGGAGCCGACTGCTCCGGTGTGGAGGGCGGTGACGAAGGGGCCGTTTGTGACGATGTAGTCGTCGAGGATGCCCCGTCACCGGGTTTTTCGCTGATTTGTAGTCCCTGCGATTCGCTCCGAGCGCCGGCGTTCTCGGCTATCCAGGAGCTGTGCGTCAGCGCGCGGTCAAGGTGTTCCGGACGATTAAACCTGTGCCCAAATCGCGCCGCGAGTTGCTCCTCGACAGACATGGGCACCGCCGCTACTGTTTGGGCGGAGCGAGCTGCGTGGCCGCCTTTTGTTTGGATTCCTTCAAGCCATCCTGACACCTTTGCTGCATCGGTCCGGGATCTTTCAGGCAATCCTGAAACGCTGACACCGCGCCCGTGTACTGTTTGTTGTCCATCAGAGCCATTCCCAGCAAGTATTGGTCAACCGGCTCAGGCGGATTCTCTCTCTTTACTGCCTCCGAAAACTGAAGGGCTGCATCCGCGGCTTTGTTCTGACTGTATTCCACCAACCCCAACCCGCTGTAACACATGGCCAGCTTGCTGTCGCGCAACTTGTTGAAATCGGCGTCAGTTTGGTCGGCAGGCTTTTGAAGTGCGGTGAGCTGGTCAATCCCCGTCCGCGCATATTTTTCCGCGTCCTGAAGCCTTTGCGCGGCTCCCGGCTGGCTCGTATCCATGTTGCTTCGTGACATCACCACTGCCAATACC